>NZ_JBIVMY010000023.1:0-90327 GCF_044753325.1 Pseudomonas sp. NPDC088414
GTCGCCGTGACGTACGTAAAGCCAAGCTGTACTACCTGCGCGACCTGTCGGGTAAAGCAGCTCGCATCAAGGAAAAACTGGCTTAAGTCCAGCTTCCGATGCAGAAAAAAGCAGCCTACGGGCTGCTTTTTTGTTGCCTGCAATTTAACCCGTCCCCCTGTAGGAGCTGCCGAAGGCTGCGATCTTTTGATCTTGCTTTGTATTCGGAAGCCCGCGATTTACGAGCAATAACCCATGACCACCCGCGACCAGGAAATCCAGCGCCGCACCGAACTCTCGGTAACCCGCGTGACCAAAGCCGTCTTCCCGCCGACCACCAACCACCACAACACCCTGTTCGGCGGTACCGCGCTGGCTTGGATGGACGAAGTGTCGTTCATCACCGCCACGCGCTTCTGCCGTTTGCCGCTGGTGACTGTCTCAACCGACCGCATCGACTTCAATCACGCGATCCCGGCCGGTTCCATCGTCGAGCTGGTCGGCAAAGTGATCAAGGTCGGCAACACCAGCCTCAAGGTCGAGGTGGAAGTGTTTGTCGAGAGCATGAGTTGCGATGGCCGCGAGAAGGCGATTCATGGGCAGTTCAGCTTTGTGGCCATCGACGATGACAAGCGGCCGGTGCCGGTACTGCCCGGATTTCCTGCCTGATCCGGAACCGAGTCGCGGCCATCGCGAGCAGGCTCACTCCTACAGTATCTGTGTCGTCCACACCTTTTTTACGACACGGACACTGTAGGAGTGAGCCTGCTCGCGATTCGATTTATCAGGCGCCGCTGCTCTCAGGCTGAATCAACGCCAACAACGTCCACCCGGATCCCGGTTTCAAAGCAGTCTCCGGCGTCACCACATGCACCCAGCCACTGTCGTCACGCATGAACAGCAAGGTCGCCCGATTGCCATGCAGTGCCTGGTAATCTTCCCAGCCAAACCCATCGGTCAGCGTCGTGCTGTACAGCTCGGCGCCATTGCTGATCAGACTGGCCAGCTTGGCGTAGGTCAGGGCCTCGCTCCCCAGCTGATTGCCGCGATGCTCAAGACTTGCCCGGTGCTTGTCACTGCGACGGCTTTCCTGACCGCTGGCCAGACCAAACAGGCGTTGATGGCCAAAGTCGTGGCGAAAGCGCATGGCCGCCAAAGTGTTCAGCTCGCCTGAAGGTGACAGCGCCAATAGATGCCCCAGCCCGACCAGATCCAGATGCGCATCGGCATGCTGCGAGGCCGGATTGCCAAAGTACGTCGGCAACCCCTCCATGCGCGCCGCACGAATATTCTCCCAGCTCGAATCGGTCAACAGCACGCGGCTACCCAGTTGCTGCAGCGACTTGCCCAGCAGACGAGCAGGACTGTTGGCGCCGACGATCAGGAAGCCGCTCGGCGCCGGTTCGGCGACGTTCAGCAAGCGTGCCAGTGGCCGAGCGGTTGCGCTTTGCAGCACCACGGTGCCGATGATCACGGCGAAGGTCAGTGGCACCAGCAGCAGCGCACCTTCGTGCCCGGCCTGATCCAGACGAATCGCGAAAATCGCCGACACCGCCGCCGCCACGATCCCGCGCGGGGCGATCCAGCAAAGCAGGGCGCGTTCACGCCAGCTCAGGCTGGAGCCGGCCGTGCTCAACAACACGTTCAGCGGGCGCGCGATCAACTGAATCACCAGCAACAGAATCAGCACCAACGGCCCGAGACCGATCAAGGCATGCAGATCCAGGCGCGCCGCGAGCAGGATGAACAGTCCGGAAATCAGCAGCACGCTGAGGTTTTCCTTGAAGTGCAGGATGTGCCGCACATCCACGCCCTTCATGTTCGCCAGCCACATGCCCATTAGCGTCACCGCCAGCAGGCCGGACTCGTGCATCACCTGATTGGACGCAATGAAAATCCCCAGCACCGCCGCCAGCGAGGCGAGGTTGTGCAGGTATTCCGGCAACCACTGACGCCGGATGACGGTGCCCAGCACCCAGCCGCCGACCACCCCGAACACGCTGCCGCAAACAATCACGCCGCCGAAGGTCAGCAGACTCTGTTCGAGGCCGTTGCCCTCGGCGCGGGCAATGATGAAGCTGTAGACCACCACCGCGAGCAGGGCGCCGATCGGGTCAATGACGATGCCTTCCCAGCGCAGAATGTTGGCGATCGAGGCTTTCGGTCGCACCACCCGCAGCATCGGCACGATCACCGTCGGCCCGGTCACCAGCGTCAGGCTGCCGAACAGAATCGCCAGCAGCCAGTCGAAGCCGAGCAAGAAGTGGGTTGCGACCGCGATCACCACCCAGGTCGTGAGCGCGCCGATTGTCACCAACCGATGCACGACGCTGCCGATCTCGCGCCATTCCGACAGGTGCAGGGTCAGACTGCCTTCAAACAGGATCAACGCCACCGCCAGCGACACCAGCGGCATCAGCAGCGGGCCGAACATTTCCTGCGGGTCGAGCCAGCCGAGCACCGGTCCGGCGAGTATCCCGGTCAGCAACAGAAACAGAATCGCCGGCAGCTTCAGGCGCCACGCCAGCCACTGGCAACCCAGCGCAGCGACGCCGATCCCGCCAAATGCCAAGAGAATTTGCTGCTCGTTCATTGAAGCTCCCTGTTCCTTGAAATTGCGGGCTATGAAAGACTAGCGGCCATTCCTACAGTTCACTCTACATTTGCGCACAGCCCCGGAGGTTGTGTGTCTTGAGCGCCCATGCCTGCCATCGACCATCCGCTGATTGACCAATTCCTCGACGCCCTGTGGCTGGAAAAAGGCCTGTCCGACAACACCCGCGGTGCCTACCGCAGCGATCTGGCGCTGTTCAACGGCTGGCTGCAGGAGAAAAACCTCGAGCTGATCAATGCCGGTCGCGAGTTGATCCTCGATCACCTGTCCTGGCGCCTGGAGCAGAACTACAAACCGCGCTCCACCGCCAGATTTCTCTCCGGTGTACGTGGCTTTTATCGCTACCTGCTGCGGGAAAAGCTGATCAGCGTCGATCCGACCTTGCGCGTCGACATGCCGCAACTGGGCCGGCCGTTACCCAAGTCGTTGTCGGAAGCCGACGTCGAAGCGCTGCTCAAGGCGCCGGATCTGAGCGAAGCCATCGGCCAGCGTGATCGCGCCATGCTTGAGGTGTTGTACGCCTGCGGGCTGCGCGTGACCGAGTTGGTCAGCCTCACGCTGGAGCAGGTCAACCTGCGTCAGGGCGTGTTGCGGGTGATGGGCAAGGGCAGCAAAGAGCGCCTGGTGCCGATGGGCGAGGAGGCAATTGTCTGGGTCGAACGCTACATGCGCGATGGTCGCAGCGAGCTGCTCGGCGGACGCCCCAGCGATGTGCTGTTCCCCAGCCAGCGCGGCGAGCAGATGACCCGCCAGACCTTCTGGCACCGGATCAAGCATTGGGCCAAGGTCGCCGGGATCGGCAAATCGCTGTCGCCGCACACGTTGCGCCACGCCTTCGCCACGCACCTGCTCAACCACGGCGCCGATCTGCGGGTGGTGCAGATGCTGCTCGGCCATAGTGACCTGTCGACCACACAGATTTACACCCATGTGGCCCGGGCACGTCTGCAGGACCTTCACGCCAAGCACCACCCAAGAGGCTGATGCAAAGTCAGCTTTTTGTGGCGAGGGAGCAAGCTCCCTCGCCACAGGGAAATTCGAGTCATCCCCTGCAGTGAGTGTCTGGCGACAGGCGCATTCGGCCATGCGGGCCTTATGTGTTAGGCTTTGCCGGTTTGCACGATGGACGGTTATGACCCGGTGTTCCGGCACGGGCGTTCTGACCGTTTCATTTGTCCGCCTTCAGGAGTTCTCATGCGTCTGACCCAGATTTTCGCCGCCGCAGCCATTGCGTTGGTCAGCACCTTTGCCGTCGCCGATGACGCGGCCGACAAAGCCATTCGTCAAAGCCTGGAAAAACTCGAACTCGAGGTTCCGGTAGAAAGTATCAGTGCCAGCCCGTTGCCGGGCATGTATGAAGTCAAGCTCAAGGGCAGCCGCGTGCTGTACGCCAGCGCTGACGGCCAGTACATCGTTCAGGGCTACCTGTTTCAGCTCAAGGACGGCAAACCGGTCAACCTGACCGAGAAGACCGAACGCCTGGGCATCTCCAAACTGATCAATGCCATTCCAGTGGCCGAAACCGTGGTGTATCCGGCGGTGGGCGAGACCAAATCGCACATCACCGTGTTCACCGACACCACCTGCCCGTACTGCCACAAGCTGCACGCCGAAGTGCCTGAGCTGAACAAGCGCGGCATCGAAGTGCGTTACGTGGCGTTCCCGCGTCAGGGCCTCGGCTCGCCGGGTGACGAACAACTGCAGGCCGTGTGGTGCTCGACCGACAAGAAAGCCGCCATGGACAAAATGGTCGATGGCAAGGAAATCAAGGCCGCCAAGTGCGCCAACCCGGTTTCCAAACAGTTCGCTTTGGGTCAGTCGATCGGCGTGAACGGCACACCGGCCATCGTTTTGGCCGACGGACAAGTCATTCCGGGCTACCAGCCGGCGCCACAAGTCGCCAAACTGGCGCTGGGCGCCAAGTAATTCGCATCGTCACGGTCAGCCTTTGACGATCATGGTCCGGTGGTAACTTCGCCGGGCCATTAATAGAGAGCCGCGAACACGCGGTTGTTTTCCGGCCGACCTTGCGTCGGCCGTTTCATGGGGAGTTCACAGTGAATCCGGTCAAAGTAGGCATCTGTGGGTTAGGGACCGTCGGTGGCGGTACCTTCAACGTACTTCAGCGCAACGCCGAGGAAATTGCTCGTCGTGCCGGGCGTGGGATTGAAGTGGCACAAATTGCCACGCGCACGCCAAAGCCTCAGTTCCAGACGACCGGTATTGCGATTACCAACGATGTCTTCGAAGTGGCCACGAACCCTGAGATCGACATCGTGATAGAGCTGCTGGGCGGCTACACCGTTGCCCGCGAGCTGGTACTCAAGGCCATCGAGAATGGCAAGCATGTGGTCACCGCGAACAAGGCACTGATCGCCGTTCACGGTAATGAAATTTTCGCCAAGGCACGCGAGAAAGGCGTGATCGTGGCGTTCGAAGCGGCTGTGGCCGGTGGCATTCCGGTGATCAAGGCGATCCGTGAAGGCCTGTCCGCCAACCGCATCAACTGGGTCGCCGGCATCATCAACGGCACCGGTAACTTCATCCTCACCGAAATGCGCGAGAAGGGTCGCACCTTCGAAGACGTGCTGGCCGAAGCGCAAGCGCTGGGCTACGCCGAAGCCGATCCGACCTTCGACGTCGAAGGCATCGATGCGGCGCACAAGCTGACGATTCTGGCGTCGATCGCGTTCGGCGTTCCGCTGCAATTCGACAAGGCTTACACCGAAGGCATCACCAAGCTGACCACCGCTGACGTGAACTACGCCGAAGCGCTGGGCTACCGCATCAAGCACCTCGGTGTGGCGCGCAGCACCGCTGCCGGCATCGAGCTGCGCGTGCACCCGACGCTGATCCCGGCCGATCGTCTGATCGCCAACGTCAACGGCGTGATGAACGCGGTGATGGTCAACGGTGACGCTGCCGGTTCGACGCTGTTTTACGGCGCCGGTGCCGGCATGGAGCCGACCGCTTCGTCGGTGATCGCCGACCTGGTGGACGTGGTTCGCGCCATGACGTCCGATCCGGAAAACCGCGTGCCGCACCTGGCCTTCCAGCCGGACTCGCTGTCGGCGCATCCGATCCTGCCGATCGAAGCCTGCGAAAGCGCCTACTACCTGCGCATCCAGGCCAAGGACCATCCGGGCGTACTGGCTCAGGTGGCGAGCATCCTCTCGGAGCGCGGCATCAACATCGAGTCGATCATGCAGAAGGAAGTCGAGGAACACGACGGTCTGGTACCGATGATCCTGCTGACCCACCGCGTGGTCGAGCAGCGTATCAACGATGCGATCGCCGCCCTCGAAGCCCTGGCCGGCGTGAATGGTCCGGTTGTGCGGATCCGCGTCGAGCACCTGAACTAAGTCGTTGGCCTGCAATGGCCCCGTGAAAGGGGTCACTGTTGTGCACACTCTCCATTGGAGTCAGTCATGCGTTACATCAGTACCCGCGGCCAGGCACCGGCCCTGAATTTCGAAGACGTCCTGCTGGCCGGTCTGGCCACTGACGGCGGTCTGTACGTCCCGGAAAACCTGCCACGTTTCACCCAGGAAGAAATCGCTTCCTGGGCCGGCCTGCCGTATCACGAGCTGGCCTTCCGCGTGATGCGCCCGTTTGTCACCGGCAGCATCCCGGACGCCGATTTCAAAAAGATCCTCGAAGAAACCTACGGTGTGTTCTCGCACAGCGCCGTTGCGCCGCTGCGTCAGCTCAACGGCAACGAATGGGTATTGGAGCTGTTCCACGGCCCGACCCTGGCGTTCAAGGACTTCGCCCTGCAACTGCTCGGTCGTCTGCTCGACTACGTGCTGGAAAAGCGCGGCGAGCGCGTGGTCATCGTCGGTGCCACCTCGGGTGACACCGGTTCGGCCGCCATCGAAGGCTGCAAGCACTGCGAAAACGTCGACATCTTCATCCTGCACCCGCACAACCGTGTGTCCGAAGTGCAGCGTCGGCAGATGACGACGATTGTCGGCGAGAACATCCACAACATCGCCATCGAAGGCAACTTCGATGACTGCCAGGAAATGGTCAAGAACAGCTTCGCCGACCAGAGCTTCCTCAAGGGCACGCGCCTGGTAGCGGTGAACTCGATCAACTGGGCGCGGATCATGGCCCAGATCGTCTACTACTTCCACGCAGCCCTGCAGCTGGGCGGCCCGGCGCGTTCGGTGGCGTTCTCGGTGCCGACCGGCAACTTCGGCGACATCTTCGCCGGTTATCTGGCGCGCAACATGGGCCTGCCGATCAACCAGTTGATCGTCGCCACCAACCGCAACGACATCCTGCACCGCTTCATGAGCGGCAACCAGTATGTCAAGGAAACCCTGCACGCCACGCTGTCGCCGTCGATGGATATCATGGTCTCGTCGAACTTCGAACGCCTGCTGTTCGACCTGCACGGTCGCAACGGTGCGGCCATCGCCGGTTTGATGGATTCGTTCAAGCAGGGCGGTGGTTTCAGCGTCGAGCAAGAGCGCTGGACCGAAGCCCGCAAGCTGTTCGACTCGCTGGCCGTGGACGATGCGCAGACCTGCGAAACCATCGCCGAAGTCTACGCGCAGTGCGGCGAAGTGCTCGACCCGCACACCGCCATTGGCGTGCGTGCTGCCCGCGAATGCCGTCGCAGCCTGGACATCCCGATGGTGATCCTGGGCACTGCCCATCCAGTGAAATTCCCGGATGCCGTGGAGAAAGCGGGTGTAGGAAAAGCTCTCGAACTGCCTGCACATCTTTCTGATTTGTTTGAGCGAAACGAGCGCTGCACCGTTCTGCCAAACGAGCTGAAAGCCGTACAGGCCTTTGTCAGCCAGCATGGCAACCGCGGCAAGCCGCTGTAAGCCGAAAAAGCTGTCACATTTTGAAGCCCGTCTCCTGACGGGCTTTTTTGTTTGTGCTGCCACACTGCTCGGGTTTTCGCCCATGAAGGACGGGTGAGTCGATCTCGAAGGAAGTGGCAATGCTGTTTGAAAGAGGATGGAAACACACCCTGAAGCGGGTTTTTCTGCTGTACCTGTTGGTTGGCTGGCGCGTGGGCGTTGCGGCGCATCTGGCGCATGATGAAGAGCAGTTGAACATCGGCACCGTTGTGCTGAATGAAGCCGAGCGGCAATGGGTTCGCGATAACCCGACGGTGATCGTGGCGGCGGAGCAGTACCCGTTGTACCTGTTTCTGGATGAGCATGGTCATTGGAGCGGCTTGAACAACGATGTGCTCAAACGCATCAGTGCCATGACCGGGTTGCAATTCGTTTACCGCGAGTCGTTTTCCACCGCGCAAATGCTCGAGCGCCTGGAGACCGGTGCCGCCGATATGAGCACGACCCTGGCGATGAATGATGAGCGCCGATTGAGTCTGGATTTCAGTCATGCCTTTGGCGGTGCCGGCTGGGTATTTGTCGGTCGCGCCGGCGAGCCGGGGGTGCAATCGCTGGAGCAGTTGGCCAAACGGGTACTGGTATTGCCGGGTCGGCATGCGCTGGAGGGGGTGATCCGACGCGATTATCCGTCCATCGAATTACGTTCGGTGAAAACCTATGCCGAGGCGCGGGCGCTGGTCGAAAGCGGTGAGGCCTATGCCACCATCGAAAATGAAATCGGTGCGCAGCTCTATCCCTCAGGCTTGCTCCAGGTCGGCGAACTGCTGGAAGGCAAATGGGAAGCCGATCTTTTGGCGGTGCGCAGAGGCCAGCCGCAATTACTGAGCATTCTGAACAAGGCGCTCGAAGCGTTCCCGGCCTCCGAACTGCGAGCCATTCGCCTGAAATGGCTGGGCGGCATCGGGCCGAAACCGGCCGCCGCCGGTTGGCAGCACTGGCTCCGCTCAAGCTGCTGGGGGGTGGTGTTGGTGGGCGGCTTTTGTGTGATGTCGCTGTTATGGAATCGGCGCATGGCGGCCGTGATCAAACAGCATCGGGACGTGCAAGGCGAACTCGGCGATCAGTTGGTCTTCCAGCGCGCATTGATTGATGCCATGCCTGATCCGGTATTTGTCCGTGACCTGGAGGGGCGCCTGATCCTGTGCAACAAAAGTTACGAAGAGGCATTGTCGCTCCGCTTTGAGCAGGTGCAGGGATGCCGCTTGATCGACGTCGATGCGCTACCGCGAGCCACCGCCGACATGCTGCATGCTGAGTTCATGATTCAGTTGAGAACACGCAGGACCCGCTTCAGCCGACGCCGTTTGCAATTCAGCGATGGCAATCGGGAAATCTACCAGTGGACCGTCCCGTTCTACAGCGCCAATGGGGAATTGCGCGGTCTGCTCGGGGGCTGGACGGATATCACCCAGCGTGGTGCGGCGGCGGGATAGTGTCCGCATCGATATAGGGAAATTTCCTATGTCACGCGCCTCTTTTTCCGATGGGGGACTGAAGGAGGCTGCCCTAAAGTGGGCAGCAACTGCGGACGCGTCCGCGATTGCCGTTTCCGAGGTCGCCCATGCGCTCGCTCAAAGTCCTGATTCTCGAACCTGATCCTTATCGAATGATGGCGTTGCACCAGATGCTCAACGCGGTCGGTATTTATGACGTACTCACGGCACCATCGCTGGCCTCGGCACGCAGCTCGCTGGAGCGGCGCACCCGGGTCGACATCGCGATCTGCGATCCGCAGCTGAAAGGCGGAGAAGGCCTGGCGCTGATCCGCCATCTGGCGACCGAACGGCAGGCCAGCGCGCTCATTCTGCTGGGGCGAGTAGCACCGGGTCTGCTGAGCGATCTCGAAAGCCTGCTGCACGAGCAGGCGTTGACGCTGCTGGGGCGCCTGCAGACGCCGGTCTCGGCAGTGCTGATGCGCGGGCTGCTGGACACCTACCTGCAAGCGGCAGCCCAGCCGGCGCGAGCTTGAGCCGACGGTTATGTTTCTGTCATCTTCACCGTGCATGCTCTGACAGACCGCTCACTGCTCCGGGAGCAGCGCGGTATTCAGAACTTTCTTCTCGGGCCGGTGGTCATTTATGGTGAACACGCCCCAGGCACAATGTTTTCGGACTATTGAGTGGAGATCGAGATGGAAAGTATCAGTCTATTGCTCGGTGAGGCTCTGAGCCCGTATCAGGTGACGTTGACCCCCCGCGGTGCCCATGGCGAGTGCCTGGTGACCTTGAGAAACAGCAGCGGCGCCCTCGTGGTGGAGCGCGAATTCAATCAGGCGCAGTTGAGCGACAAGCGCCTGCTGACCGATGTGGTCGACGGTTTGCACCGCGACGTCCTGATCGCCGAGGGGCGACTGGAACCCTGTGTGATCGCGGCCTTGCGCAACGCAGCACTCGATAAGCGTGCAGCATTGTGAAGATGAAATATTTTTTGTGGGAACCTTCCTGCATCCCCGTCAGTCAGACCCCATAACAGCAGGATCAAGCATTGTGCTCCGGTGCTTGTCGCTTGCTGCTACGGGTCTTTATGTAGACCGCGTTTAACCCCGAGTCGTCTCCCCACTTCTCGGGGTTTCTTTTTGCCCGCAGGTTTTATGGTGCGGCTTGCTGCTCGAAAAAAATCCGCGCCTGTTGCAGGTAATCCGTGCGCATTTCGGGGTCCAGCCAGTCGGCGTACGACTGGTTCATTTGCTCATGGGGCAGGGTCCGCAGCAGTTGGTTGATCTCGCTGATCGCCTGACGGCCCTGGGGCGTATCGGAACATCCGACATAGCCAGACAGATACTTGCCGGTGCCGCGAATCGGGTAGAACACCAGTTCATCTTCGGCAATTTGCGCCTGCTGCGCCTGATAGCGGATCTCCGGCCAGTAACCCAACACTACTTGCAGACGCCCCAGGCGTTGCATTGACAGCAGGCTGCTCAGGGCGTCGTTGCCATAATGCGGCGTCAGCGCACCGTCCGGGGCCTGCTTGAGTAGCGTGTCGAGATACTCGCCGTAACTGCGCTCGGCGACCACTCCGACTTTGGTTTCGCCGTTGGCCAGAAATGCCGTCAGATCGACTTCTCCGTCGATCAGGTACGGCGCCAGGACGTTGCGATCTTTCTGACGCACCACCAGACCATTACTGACAGCGCGAAACGCCGGGATAGAGAAGGCGATCCATTGCGTGCGCTCCTTGCTCCAGATCAGCGAGGGGTCGCAGGTGAAGGACGGCTCGTGCAGCATCTGCATGCCACGGGCGCGATTGACCCGCATCAGCGTGTGTTCGTATTGCGGCATGCCGGCGATCAGCATCGGCAGCAGTTGATCGATCACGCCCTGGCCCTTTTTCGGGCCTTCGAAGATGGTCAGGGGCGGCAGGTCGCGCAACAGCCAGACCAGCGTGGGTTTGGCTTGCGCCCAGGCGGGCAGGGCGAGCAGAAACAGCAGGCCGAACAGCCGCCACGTCCACCAATGGTGAGCGCGGTTGGCGTCCGATGTCTGCCAATGTTTCAGCTTAAATAGCTCCGTCTGCGCGCAAGCGGGCGATCTGCTGTTCGTCGTAGCCAAGATCGTGCAGTACCTGCGCATTGTGTTCACCGAGCTGCGGCCCGACCCATTCTGACGTACCCGGTGTCTCGGAGAGTTTCGGCACGATCCCCGGCATCTTGAAAGGCTTGCCGTCCGGCAGTTTCGCCTGCAGGAACATTTCCCGGGCCAGGTACTGCGGATCGCTGAACATGTCTTCGGCACTGAAGATCCGGCTGGCCGGTACTTCTGCCTGGTTGAGCAAATCGAGCACGCTTTGCAGCGGCAGCGAATTGACCCAGCGGTCGATCACCCCATACAACTCGTCGCGGCGGGTGTCGCGCCCGTCATTGCTCACCAGTGTCGGGTCGTTGGCCAGATCCTCGCGGCCGATGATCAGCATGAAGCGCTTGAAGATCGCGTCGCCATTGGCGCCGATCTGCACGTGCTTGCCGTCGGCGCTGGTGTGGATCGATGACGGCGTGATGCCTGGCATGATGTTGCCGGTGCGCTCGCGGGTGAAACCGAACACGTCGAACTCCGGCACCATGCTTTCCATCATGGCGAAAATCGCCTCGTACAACGCGACATCGACGACTTGGCCGAGACCACCGTTGACCTCACGATGACGCAGCGCCATCAACGCACCGATCACGCCCCACAGCGCGGCAATCGAGTCACCGATGGAGATCCCGGTGCGCACCGGTGGCCGGTCGTCGAAACCGGTGATGTAGCGCAAGCCGCCCATGGATTCGCCGACCGCACCGAAGCCCGGTTGATCTTTCATCGGCCCGGTCTGGCCGAAGCCCGAGAGGCGCACCATCACCAGTTTCGGATTCAGCGCGTGCAGGGTTTCCCAGCTCAGCCCGAGTTTTTCCAGCACGCCGGGGCGAAAGTTTTCGATCAGGATGTCGGCTTCGCCCAGCAGTTTTTTCAGGATCGCCAGACCTTCCGGATGCTTGAGGTTCAGGGTCAGCGACTTCTTGTTGCGCGCCTGGACGAACCACCACAGCGAGGTGCCTTCATACAATTTGCGCCACTTGCGCAGCGGATCACCGCCGTCGGGCGATTCGATCTTGATCACTTCGGCGCCGAACTCGCCGCAAATGCGCGAGGCAAACGGCCCGGCAATCAACGTACCCAATTCAATGACTTTCACACCGCTGAGCGGTTTGTTGGCGAACGGCATACTGAATCCTGTAGGACAAGGCTGAGCGGATACAGCGTTTTAACATAGCCGGCTGTCAGACGCCGCAGGTTGATCGCCATCAATTCGATGATTGCCTACCGCATCGGTTAGACTTGCCGACTTTCCTCGTATCAAGAAGCCCGTTCATGGCCCAGCCGTCTACCACCTACAAATTCGAACTGAACCTCACCGACCTCGACCGTGGCGTCTACGAGAGCGTCAAGCAGACCATCGCCCGTCACCCTTCGGAAACCGAAGAACGCATGACCGTGCGGCTGCTGGCCTACGCCCTCTGGTACAACGAACTGCTGTCGTTCGGCCGTGGTCTGTCGGATGTGGATGAACCTGCACTGTGGGAAAAAAGCCTGGATGACCGCGTGCTGCACTGGATCGAAGTCGGCCAGCCGGACGCCGATCGCCTGACCTGGTGCTCGCGTCGCACCGAACGCACCAGCCTGCTGGCCTATGGCAGCCTGCGTGTATGGGAAGGCAAAGTCGTACCGGTAGCCAAGAACCTGAAAAACGTCAATATCGCCGCCGTGCCGCAGGAAGTGCTGGAAACCCTGGCCAAGGACATGCCGCGTGTCATCAAGTGGGACGTGATGATCAGCGAAGGCACGATCTTCGTCACCGACGACCGCGGTCAGCACGAAGTCCAACTGGAATGGCTGGCAGGCGAGCGCGGCTGATCCCGCGCCGTCCGCTGATTAATCCCACGTACTCAAGAGAAGTTTCCGTTAGCCCATGCGTATTGATCCTCGCCCGTTGCCTGCCACGCTGCCGTTTCTCGGTGACCTGCCACCTTTGCTGACCCGTTTGTACGCGGCGCGGGGTGTGCAGTCCGAAGCGGAGCTGGATAAAAGTCTGGCGCGGCTGATTCCGTTTCAGCAGCTCAAGGGCATTGAGGCGGCGGTGGATCTGCTGGTGACGGCACTGGAGCAGCGTCAACGGATTCTGATCGTCGGCGACTTTGACGCCGATGGCGCGACGGCCAGTACGGTCGGCGTGCTCGGCTTGCGTCTGCTGGGCGCGGCGCATGTCGATTATCTGGTGCCGAACCGCTTCGAATACGGCTATGGCCTGACCCCGGAAATCGTCGAAGTCGCCCTGACCCGCGAGCCGCAGTTGCTGATCACCGTCGACAACGGCATCTCCAGCGTCGAAGGCGTGGCCGCCGCCAAGCGCGCAGGGCTGAAAGTCTTGATCACCGACCACCACTTGCCCGGTGATGAACTGCCGCTGGCCGATGCGCTGGTCAATCCGAACCAGCCCGGTTGCGAGTTTCCGAGCAAGGCGCTGGCCGGGGTCGGGGTGATTTTCTACGTGTTGATGGCCTTGCGCGCGCGCCTGCGCAATCTCGGCTGGTACGAGAGCAAGCCGCAGCCGAACATCGGCGAACTGCTGGATCTGGTGGCGCTGGGCAGCGTCGCCGACGTGGTGCCGCTGGACGCCAACAACCGGATTCTGGTGCATCAGGGCCTCGAGCGGATTCGCGCCGGGCGCGCACGGCCGGGGATCAAGGCGATTCTCGAAGTCGCCAAGCGTGACGCGGCGCGGATTACCTCCACGGATCTGGGCTTTATTGTTGGCCCGCGCCTGAACGCGGCGGGGCGCCTGGACGACATGAGCCTGGGTATCGAATGCCTGCTCACCTCCGACGCCAATCTGGCGCGGGAAATGGCCGCGCAACTGGACGGCATGAACCAGGACCGCAAATCCATCGAGCAGGGCATGCAGCGCGAGGCGCTGGCCCAGCTCAAGGATTTGCCGGTGGAGTCGATGCCGTTCGGCCTGTGCCTGTTCGATCCCGAATGGCACCAAGGGGTGATCGGCATTCTTGCCTCGCGGATGAAAGAGCGCTATTTCCGCCCGACCATTGCTTTCGCCGATGCCGGTGATGGCCTGCTCAAGGGCTCGGGGCGTTCGGTGCAGGGTTTCCATATTCGCGATGCTTTGAGCGTGGTGGCGGCGCAGCATCCGAACCTGATTGCCAAGTACGGTGGCCATGCGATGGCGGCCGGTCTGACCTTGCCGCAGGAGAATTTTCCGCTGTTCGCTGAGGCTTTCGATGCCGAAGTGCGTCGGCAACTTCGTGAAGAAGACCTGACCGGGCGGATGCTCACAGACGGTACGTTGGCGGTCGAGGAGTTCCATCTGGAACTGGCTCGCGCCCTGCGCCATGCCGGGCCTTGGGGCCAGCACTTCCCGGAGCCGCTGTTCCATGGCGTGTTCCAGTTGGTCGAGCAACGGGTGGTCGGCGAGCGGCACCTGAAAGTGGTGCTGAAAAGCGAGTGCGGGTCGGTGAAGCTGGATGGCATCGCTTTCGGTATCGACCGCGATGTCTGGCCGAACCCGACCATTCAGTGGGTCGAGCTGGCCTACAAACTCGATGTAAACGAATTTCGGGGCAACGAGACGGTGCAACTGATGATTGCCCACATCGAACCGCGCTGACGCCATTCGCGAGCAGGCTCGCTCCCACAGGGATATGCATTCCAAAATGTGGGAGCGAGCCTGCTCGCGAAGGCGGTCTTTCACACACTGAATCACTCTGAACCCTCCCTCATCCCCGGTTGTCGACTAGGCTCTAAGCACTGCTTGATTGGCCTTGTGACGTCTTGTCGAATTTTTTGCCCGCGGGGGCGGGTGCTGCACCATTTCCTGTCACTCGTCGACTTTTCAAACAGAACCCTGGAGCCTGCCCACTGATTTGAGAGGTGCCCCATGAGTCTGCTGCTCGAACCCTTTACCCTTCGCCAACTGACCCTGCCCAACCGCATCGCCGTGTCGCCGATGTGCCAGTATTCCAGCGTCGACGGTCTGGCCAACGACTGGCATCTGGTGCATCTGGGCAGCCGCGCGGTGGGCGGTGCCGGCCTGATTTTCACCGAGGCCACGGCGGTCACCGCCGATGGGCGAATCACCGCCGAAGACCTTGGTTTGTGGAACGACGAACAGATCGAACCGCTGCAACGCATCACCCGTTTCATCACCGCTCAGGGCGCGGTTGCTGGCATTCAACTGGCCCACGCCGGGCGCAAGGCCAGCACCCATCGGCCATGGATCGGCAAACACGGTAGCGTCAAACCGGAGGATGGCGGCTGGACCCCGGTCGGGCCGTCGCCGATTGCCTTCGACCCGCAGCACACCCAACCCAGGCAGCTCGATGAAGGGCAGATCGCCGAAGTCATCCAGGCCTTCGTTGCTGCGGCCAAACGTGCGTTGACCGCAGGTTTCAGCGTGGTCGAAGTGCATGCCGCCCATGGTTATCTGCTGCATCAGTTTCTGTCGCCATTGAGCAATCAGCGCCGCGATCAATACGGTGGTTCGTTCGAAAACCGTATTCGGTTGGTGTTGCAAGTCACTGAGGCCGTGCGCGAGGTCTGGCCACAAGAGTTGCCGGTGTTTGTCCGGGTGTCGGCCACCGACTGGGTGGAAGACGGCTGGAACCCGGATGAAACCGTGGAGCTGGCGCGCCGCCTCAAGGCACTGGGAGCGGATCTGATCGATGTCTCTTCCGGTGGTACCGCCGCCAAAGCCGAGATTCCAGTGGGGCCGGGTTATCAGACGCGCTTCGCCGAACGGGTGCGCAAGGAATCAGGTATCGCCACCGGCACCGTCGGCATGATTACCGAGCCGGCGCAGGCCGAGCACATTCTGCGCACCTGTCAGGCCGACATCATCTTCCTCGCCCGGGAGCTGCTGCGTGATCCGTACTGGCCGCTGCATGCCGACGATGATCTGGGTGGGCGTAAAGCGGTGTGGCCGGCGCAGTATCAGCGTGCGACCCACCGTGATCAGCCGATTCACGAGGCTGATCTGCGCGATTGATTTCAAACCGGCGCAACGTCTATAAAACCCGCCATTGAACCGGCGGGTTTTTTCTTGCCTGCCATTCGCGGATATCAGGGAAGACTGCCATGTTGAGCGAACGAGAACTGACCGAACACGACTTGCCATTGCTGACACTGATCGACCGCAGCGAGCTGGTGGAGGAGTGCTATCGGCTGGAAAACGGTGAATTGATTCTGTATCCGGTGCATTTCGACATGCGTGGCTGGCCGGAAGGCGAAGCCGAAGAGAATGCGCTGACGCTGGCGCAGTGCTTGCGGCGCGGTGGCTGGTTATACGGGGTTTTCGATGGGCAGGCGCTGGTCGCGGCGGTCGTTGTGGATAACCGGGTTATGCACAATCAGGGGCTGAGCATGCGGCAGATGAAGTTTCTGCACATCAGCCGCGACTATCGGGGGCAGGGGCTGGGAGTGAAGTTGTTTGCGCTGGCCTGTGAGCAGGGGCGGCGGTTCGGTGCCGAGGCGTTGTATGTCTCAGCCACTGAATCGCGCAATACCGTGGAGTTTTATCAGCGTCAGGGTTGCCGGCTGGTTGATCAGGCGGATCCGGATTTATTCGCTCTGGAACCCTGCGATATCCATTTGTATTTGCCGCTGGCCTGACGGACGCCATCGCTGGCAAGCCAGCTCCCACAATGGTCGGTGTCGATCACGAAATTTGTGGACGGCGCCGAACTTGTGGGAGCTGGCTTGCCAGCGATGAGGTCCGATCAGACGCTAGACAACCTTCAAGGATACTTGCGCTTGTCCGGCGCCGGCGGGAAGTACTGGTACAACCAGGTCTCGCTCAACGTGCGGTCATTGGTGCGGATGAACAGCCGCAGTTCCACCGGATCGACACTGTCGCTGGTCGGGTACCAGTCGAACAGGATCCGGTAACCCTTGATGTCATCGAGCACCAGCACGCTGAAGTCCTGCACCTTGCCATTGGAGCAGGTGACCACCGGTTCGATCCCGGTGCCCTGCGGCAGGCGATCCAGACCGCCACCGGTGAAGTCCACGGCAAAACGACGGGCCCAGACCGGCGGGTAATGCTCGCCCGGTGCCCAGCCTTCGACGAAGCCACCCATGCCCGAACGGGTCGCATGCACCCGCGCCAGCGGCGTGCCGACCGGTGGCAGGGCGCTCCAGTAGAGCTTGTAGCCATAGTTCAGCGAGTCGCCGGCAGCCACTGGCTTCTTCGGGGTCCAGAACGCGACGATGTTATCGAGGGTTTCGCCGGTGGTAGGAATTTCCAGCAGATCGATGGAGCCTTCGCCCCACGCGGTGGTTGGTTCGACCCACAGGCTCGGGCGCTTGCTGTACCAGTCGACAGTGTCCTGATAGTTGGCGAACTCGTGGTCGGTCTGCACCAGACCGAAGCCCTTCGGATCGGTGTCGGCGAACGCGTTGAATTGCAGGGTCGCCGGGTTGTTCAGCGGGCGGCAGATCCACTCGCCATTGCCACGCCACATCGCCAGGCGATCGGAGTCGTGAATCTGCGGGTGGATGGTGTCGCACATGCGGCGTTCGTGGGTGCCGCAGCTGAACATGCTGGTCATCGGTGCGATGCCCAGTTGTTCGATGGCGGTACGCGCGTTGATGTGGGCGTCGATCTCCATCACCACGCGCTCGGCCTGGCAATCGATGTCGAAGCGGTAGGCACCGGTGGCGCTCGGCGAGTCGAGCAGGGCGTAGACCACGAAGCGCGTGGCGTTCTGATCCGGGGTCTCGAACCAGAATTTGGTGAAGTCCGGGAATTCTTCGCGCTTTTTCGCGTAGGTGTCGACGGCCAGACCGCGAGCGGAGAGGCCATATTGGCCAGTCGCGTCCACCGCGCGGAAATAGCTGGCGCCGAGGAACGACACCACGTCATGGCGATCCAGCTCCGGCGCCTTGAACAGCTTGAAGCCGGCAAACCCCAGGTCGCCCTTGAGCTGCTGGGTATCGACCGAGGTGTTCTCGTAGTTGAACAGCGTCGGGCGGAAGTGGACTTCGCGGGCCGTGCGGGTCTTGGGATCGACGCTGTACATGCGCACCGGCTGGCGGAAACCCATGCCGACATGGAAGAACTGCACGTCCAGCTGACCCTTGTTTTCCTTCCACAGCGAATGGTCGCCGTCGTAGCGGATCGCGTTGAAGTTCTGCGGGGTCATGGTCGCCAGGGTCGGCGGCAGCACCTGTTTAGTGTCCTGATAGGCCGAGCCGGCCAGTTGCTTGGCCTGACGCTTGAGCGCTTCGAAGTCGAAGGCCTGCGCTTCACCATCGGCGGCGCCACCATTGGCGGCCCAGGCACGGGCGGCGAGCAGGCCGGAAGCCGAGAGACCGGTGTAAGCCGCAATGGCCATCGACGCTTTGAGCAAATTCCTGCGGTGCATAAATACAACCTGTCGTGAGCAATCCCGCGCCTTTCCTGGCACGTGCTGGATCAGAGATAACGGTTCGGACAAGCCTTCGGCCAAACGCAACGGACTATAAACAGATGCCGGCTAGCTTAAACGGTTCGCTCGCCGAGCAAAATTCGTTGATACACGGCGACAGAGTGTCAATGAAACAAGACATGTCGGTTAAATGTCTGACGGCACTTTCTGATTTACAGGGCATATCTGCTTTTTTCGACTAATTACTCTAAAAACCGCTTTTCAGCGCCGATTAAATTTCTATTCTATGGGCATGGCCGGCGCGACCGGCAGGGCACAGGCGCTGCTGTAAGGGGCAGGGCGATGTGGTGATCAAGCAATTCTTCGAAGTATCAGAGAAGGACATCGTCCATGGCAAAAATTCAAGGCATCGCCGAAATGCTCGGCATCTTTCCCTGCCTGAGCAGCGGGCGCAGAAGACGTCGATTGAGTTCTGAAGAGCTGAAGCTGGTGGAGCGTTATCGCGAGTTGTCGGAGAGTGACCGGATAGCGATGCGGTATCTGGTGGATGCGATGCGGAGTGTTTCGCGGTTCTAGCGCCGGGAGAGGGCCCGTGAAAGCCACTTGGCTTTTACGGTCGCCAAGTCAATCAACTTGCCTGCGTCGGCATCAGCGATGCCGACTTTTATTGCTTCCTGGCGCATGGCTACGCTGATTTGCTTTAGGTAACACTCTGCGAAGAACTCATCGCTTGGGATAACTTCCAGAACTTGGGGCATTTCAGTGATTGGCAATCTCATCTGCAAAACAACTCGTCTGGAGGTTTAAACGCTGGACCTGTGGCGAGGGAGCTTGCTCCCGCTGGACTGCGCAGCAGTCCCCTGCTTTTTGTAGAGGGGCCGCTGCGCGACCCAGTGGGACGGTGCGACGATTCGACAAGCTCCCTCGCCACAGGTTTTTTGTTAGATGGGCTTCAGCTACAGGTTCCGAGCACCGGATACGGCTGCTGGCCGTGCATCAACTCCGGCACGTCACGCCATTTGACCCACGCCTGTTGCTGCCAGTGCAGCAGCGGCACAGTGACGCCAGCCCAGTTCACCGAACTCAGGCTCGGGCAGTTCTCCAGAGATACCGCGCTGGTTTCGCGCAACATCGGAATCACTTCATGGCTCAGCCATTGGCGCAGGTTGCGGTTTTCCGGAACGAAGTGATGAACGAGCAGTGCGAACAGGCCGGATTCGCTGACCATCGCGAAATCGATAATTTCGCCATCCCGACGCAGGAGGACATGGCGGCGCTGATCGGGATCGAGTTTCAGGGTGAGGCGTTCGTTTAGCGGATAGCCCATCAGGCGACCTAGATCCTGAACGCAGAACCAGGCTTCGTGGTCTTGCATGAAGGCGTGGAGGAAGCGGTTGTGGCGCGTGAAGACGGTGGGGGTGAAGTGAGGAAAGTTTTCAGAGGTGTTTTTGATTTGTTTAGGCATTTGTCGACTCCAATATTCAGAATAGAGCCGCCACTCAAATGAGCGCGGTTGCGCCATGTTGATTTTGTTCCGGCTTCGACACCGGGCTGCTGATTTCACAGCCGGAAAGAAGACTATCTCCCGGATGCTCTCCGCGCCAAGTCTGCGCTATCGACACTAACTGTAGGAAACGGAGCTTTTCCAGGAGGGCTGCGTCTGTAGGAGATACCTGTTTTTGCACTGGCGCCAGTGAAACGACCCCTAACCAATGTTTTTTCCGCTATTTGTTTGAATCTCGCGCATCGCTTCAGATGCTCGGCCCTTGGTTTCAGGGCTCAAAGGATCGTTATGAATAATGGAGAATTAAATGAAGGTATCCCTCAAACAGATCAATGGACCTTGGGATCAGGGCTGGGTGCTGGACAAACACATGGTAAGTAGTACCTTTCTTGGCAACGATGATCGCGGGTATCCATGCTTCGATAACCAGCGCACCGAGATCGGCGAAGCGACCTACCAGCTCAAATACCAGAAGGATTGGACTCAGGTCGGCCCACTCGCCCAAGCGGTAGCGACAAATGTGTTCCCAAAACTGGATCAGGTCGGATTTGTAGTACCTATGCCTGCTTCAAATATTCGTCAGCGACAACCGGTAACCGAGGTTGCCCTGGCGTTGGGACAAATTACTGGGCTGCTGGTTTTCTCTGATTTGCTTCGGAAAGCGGCCACTGGAAAATCGCTCAAGGATTTGCACTCCAAAGCAGACAAGGTTGCTGCGATTGGAGACAGTTTCAGCGTCAATGACGAAATCACCACGGATGGGCGCTGGAATGTTTTGGTTGTAGATGATCTGTTTGATAGCGGGGCGTCGATGGACGCGGCCTGCGCTGTTTTGCGTAAATATCCCAAGGTAGGGAAGATTTACGTAGCGGCGCTAACTTGGAAGTGAACTCAATGACGACTGTATTTATTGCTGGCTCTATCAACATCAAGAACCTTGATCCGAAGGTTAAAGAGCGTATCAATAATATCGTTGCGTCCGATTTTGAGGTGGTGGTGGGTGATGCAGGTGGCGCCGACACTTCCATTCAGGAGTATCTGCTGAGTCTTGAGCGATCCAGAACCACGGTGTTCTGCAGCGGTTCGGCACCGAGGAATAACCTTGGGAAATGGCCCGCCAGAACAGTCGACTCCAAACACTCCAAAGGGTCGAGAGCCTTCTTCACCGAAAAAGACGTGGTGATGGCTGAAGCGGCTGATTACGGCTTGATGATCTGGGATGCAAAGAGCACCGGTACGCTCAGCAACGTCATTGAACTGTTATCGAGAAAGAAGAAATCGCTTGTCTTCGTCAACAAGGAAAAGGAATTCAAAGTGGTCGGAGACGTCAGTCAGCTCGAAGAGTTGATTGCATTCATGTCCGATCACGCCAGGCAAAAAGCCAATGAAAAAATCAGGTTGTTCGATCGTATTTCCTTGCTGAAGCACGATCAGGCAGAGCTTTCTTTTTGATGTTTTTTCTCGGCCTTCCTGAACCCCGGCACCTTGTCGGTGCCGGGATCAAACGCTCTTAGCGACTCACCTTCCACGCATCCCCAGCCGGCGCCTTCCCATGGTCATACGGCTTGCCAATCCACATGTAAACCAGCCCCAGCCCAATCACGATCACCGTGCTCAACACCATCGCATAGTTCACGTACCACGCCGCATCCGGTGTGCGTGGCCAGGCCATGTTGATGATTGCGCCGACGCCGTACACCAGCGCGCCGATGTTCACTGGCCAGCCCCACGCGCCGAGGGTGAATTTGCCGCTGGGTTTCCAGCCTTTGCTGCGTGCATACAATGCGGCCAGCACGATCATCTGGAACGCGAGGTAGATGCCGATGGCGGCGAAGCTGACGATGGTGGCCACGGCGTCTTGCAGGAAGAAACCGAGAGCGATGATCAGGCCGGGCAGGACGCCGGACACGAACAGCGCGGCAACTGGCACTTGGGTGGTAGGAGAAATCTTTTTCAGCAGTCGGCTGCCGATGACCATCTCATCGCGAGCGTAGGAGTACAGCAGACGGCTCGCCGCTGCCTGCAGGCTGATGACGCAGGAGATGAAGGAAATCATCACTACGCCCATCACCACTTTCGAGCCGATCGGGCCGAAGGCATTGTTGAGGATGGTGGTGACCGGGTCTTTGTCGGTGCCGTTGATCACCGCTTGCATGTCCGGCACGGCGAGGATCAGCGCCAGGCAGGCGAACATCGCCGCGATGCCGCCGATGTAGATGGTCATGCGCATGGCCACCGGGATTTTCGCGCTCGGGTTCGGGGTTTCTTCGGCAACGTCGCCGCAGGCCTCGAAGCCGTAGTAGAGGAACATCCCCGCCAGCGACGCGGTGAGGAACGCCGGCAGGTAGGAGCCGTCGACGCGGATGTCGAAAGTGTTGAACAGCACGCTCAGCGGCTGATGACGCTCGAAGATCAGCAGGTACACGCCGACGATCACCGCGCCGACCAGTTCGCAGAGGAAGCCGAACATGGCGATACGCGCCAGCACTTTGGTGCCGCTCAGATTGACCAGCGTGGCGAACAACGTCAGCACCAGCGCGATGACGATATTGGTGTTGTTGCTCGGCTCAAACCCGAGCATCGCCGCCAGATACGGGCCGGCACCGACGGCCACCGCAGCGATGGTCACGCACAGGGCGATGGAGTAGATCCAGCCGACCATCCACGCCCATTTTTTGCCGACCAGACGCCGTGCCCATGGATAAACGCCACCGGAAATCGGGAACTGCGAGACTACTTCGCCGAAGATCAGGCACACCAGCAACTGCCCACAGCCGACCAGCAAGTAGGCCCAGAACATCGGTGGCCCGCCGGCGGCGAGGCATAGGCCGAACAGGGTATAAACCCCTACGACCGGTGACAGATAAGTGAAGCCCAAAGCGAAGTTTTCCCACAGGCTCATGCTGCGGTTGAAGTTCGAGGTGTAGCCGAGTTTGCGCAGTTGTTCGGCATCGCTGTCGGCAACGGCGGCCGAGAATTCGGGTGAGGCACTCATGGGTGTTTGCTCCGGGAAATCGGCAGATTTCGGATGGCCGAGGCCGTGGCGGGGCTTTGCGGGCGCCGCCCGGGTCGGTGGTTATTGTTAGGTGTTGAATCCTGGTGGTGCGTGTGGCCGGTTTCTGCCTTGAAGCCGGAGTTGACGCCATCGCGAGCAGGCTCACTCCTACAGGTTGAAATGCGATTCCTTGTAGGAGCTAGCCTGCTGGCGATGCTTTAGTGCTTGAACATCACATGCCGAACCGTGGTGTAGTCCTCCAGCCCGTACATGGACATGTCCTTGCCGTAGCCGGACAATTTCTGACCGCCATGCGGCATTTCGCTGACGAGCATGAAGTGCGTGTTGACCCAGGTGCAGCCGTACTGCAAACGTGCGGACATCCGATGTGCGCGGCCTACATCGGCCGTCCAAACCGAGGAGGCGAGGCCGTAGTCGGAATCGTTGGCCCACTCCAGCGCCTGCGCTTCATCGGTGAACTTGGTCACCGACACCACCGGCCCGAACACTTCGCGGCGGACGATCTCGTCATCTTGTTGCGCGTCAGCCAGCACCGTCGGTTCGAAGAAGAAGCCGTTGCCTTCCACAGCCTTGCCACCGGTGATCAAGCGAATGTGCGACTGCGCCACGGCACGCTCGACGAACGCGGCGACGCGGTCGCGATGCTGCGCGGTGATCAACGGTCCCAACTCGGTCGACGGATCATCCTGCAAGCCGTATTTGATGCTGCTCACCGCCGCGCCAAGCTTCTCGACAAACTTGTCGTAAATGCCCTGCTGCGCATAGATCCGGCACGCGGCGGTGCAGTCCTGCCCGGCGTTGTAGAAACCGAAGGTGCGAATGCCTTCGACGGCGGCATCGATGTCGGCGTCGTCGAAGATGATCACCGGCGCCTTGCCGCCCAGTTCCATGTGCATGCGTTTGACGCTGTCGGCGGTGCTGGAAATGATGTTGGCGCCCGTGGCGATGGAGCCAGTCAGCGAGACCATGCGCACTTTCGGATGCGTGACCAGCGGGCTGCCGACGGTAGGACCACGGCCGAACACCAGATTGAGTACACCGGCCGGGAAGATTTCCGACGCCAGTTCGGCCAGACGCAACGCGGTCAGCGGGGTTTGTTCTGACGGCTTGAGCACCACGGTATTACCGGCGGCCAGCGCCGGGGCAATTTTCCAGGCGACCATCATCAACGGGTAGTTCCACGGCGCGATGGACGCGATCACGCCCACCGGATCGCGGCGGATCATCGAGGTGTGGCCGGGCAGGTATTCGCCACCAGCCGAACCGCTCATGCAACGGCTGGCGCCGGCGAAGAAACGGAACACGTCGGCAATCGCCGGGATCTCGTCGTTCAGCGCGGCGCTGTAGGGTTTGCCGCAGTTGTCGGATTCGAGTTTCGCCAGTTCCTCGCCATGGGCTTCGATGGCGTCGGCAAGTTTGAGCAGCAGCAGCGAGCGGTCCTTCGGCGCGGTTTGCGACCACTCGGCAAAGGCATTGTCGGCGGCGCGCACGGCGGCATCGACCTGGGCCTCGCTGGCTTCGTTGATTTCCACCAGCACACTGCCGAGCGCCGGGTTGAGCACCGGTTGGGCCGGGCCTTCGCCGTTGACCAGATGGCCGTTGATCAAGAGTCTGGTTTGCATGTCTGTTGTCCTCACTAACACTTTTATTGTTCTGGCCGAATTGAGAAACCTGTGGGAGCGAGCTTGCTCGCGAAGGCGGTGTGTCAGCCGACATCAATGTTGGATGTCATGGCCCCTTCGCGAGCAAGCTCGCTCCCACAGGGGATCTAGGTGTCCGATAGATGTCTATTTCCCACCACTGCCCGCGACACTCTCTCCACCCCGGGTCAGGTAATACGCCCCGAGAATCGGCAGCATGGTCACCATCATCACCAGCATGGCGACGACATTGGTCACCGGCACATCCCGTGGCCGGCTCAGTTGATTGAGCAGCCACAACGGCAACGTGCGCTCATGCCCGGCGGTAAACGTGGTGACGATGATTTCGTCGAACGACAGCGCAAACGCCAACATGCCACCGGCCAGCAACGCCGAGCCGAGGTTCGGCAGGATGATGTAGCGAAAGGTCTGCCAGCCGTCGGCGCCGAGATCCATCGAGGCCTCGATCAGGCTGTGCGAGGTGCGGCGCAGGCGGGCGATGACGTTGTTGTAGACGATCACCACGCAGAACGTCGCGTGGCCGACGATGATGGTGAACATCCCCGGCTCGATCCCCAGCGTCTTGAACGTTGCCAACAGTGCGATCCCGGTGATGATCCCCGGCAGCGCAATCGGCAAAATCAGCATCAGCGAAATGCCCTGCTTGCCGAAGAAATCGCGGCGGTACAACGCTGCCGAAGCCAGCGTACCGAGCACCATCGCGATCAAGGTGGCGATGGCCGCGATCTGCAGCGAGAGCTTGATTGCCTCCAACACATCCGGCCGCGAAAACGCCACGCTGAACCAGTGCAGGGTGAAGCCCTTCGGCGGAAAGCTGAACGCGGCTTCCTCGGTGTTGAAGGCGTAAAGGAAGATGATCAGGATCGGGAAGTGCAGAAACACCAACCCGCCCCAGGCGGCGATACGCAGGCCCAGTGAAGCGCGCTCAGAGTGCATCGAAGGCCCCCAGACGTTTGACGATGGACAGGTAAACCGCGATCAGCACAATCGGCACCAGCGTGAAGGCCGCCGCCATCGGCATGTTGCCGATTGCACCTTGCTGCGCGTAGACCATGCTGCCGACGAAGTAGCCCGGCGGGCCCACCAGTTGCGGCACGATGAAGTCGCCCAGGGTCAGCGAAAACGTGAAGATTGAACCGGCAGCAATCCCTGGGATCGACAGCGGCAAGATCACCTGCATGAAGGTCTGGCGCGGCTTGGCGCCAAGGTCGGCAGACGCCTGCAGCAGCGACGGCGGCAAGCGCTCCAGCGAGGCCTGAATCGGCAGGATCATGAACGGCAGCCAGATGTAGACGAACACCATGAACCGCCCCACGTGCGAGGTCGACAGGGTGCTGCCGCCCACCCCGGGTATGCCCAGAATGAACTGCAACACCGGTTCCAGCCCCAGGTGCTGGACGAACCACTGCGCGACACCGCCCTTGGCCAGCAGCAACGTCCAGGCGTAGGCCTTGACGATGTAACTGGCCCACATCGGCAGCATCACCGCGATGTAGAAAAACGCCTTGGTCTTGCCCGTGGTGTAGCGCGCCATGTAGTAGGCAATCGGGAACGCGACGATGGCGCTGGCGATCGACACGACGATGGCCATGCTCAGCGTGCGCAGGATGATGTCGAAGTTCGACGGCTGAAACAGCGCGGCGAAATTCGCCAGGGTCAGGTCGGGGGTGACCGCCATGGTGAAGTCGTCGAAGGTGTAGAAACCCTGCCACAACAGCACCAGCAACGAGCCGAGATAGATTGCGCCAAACCACAGCAGTGGCGGCACCAGCAGCAGCGACAGGTACAGATTCGGCTTGCGGTAGAGCAGGTTGGAAAACCGGCGCAACGGCGGCGCTTGAGTCATCGCGAGCGTGCTCATTTCACACCCCGCTCGCCACAGTGTCGTGCAGCGGAATCATCGCTTCCCGCGCCCAGCGTGCGCTCAGGCGCTGGCCGGTCTGGTGCTGCGCGCTGCTGTCGATCCACTGATTGTTGGCGTGGCTGATGCTCAGGGTCTGGCCGTTTTCCAGTTTCAATTCATAGCGTGTGGCGCTGCCCTGATACTGGATGTCGTGAAGCAGACCACTGACTTCGATTTCGTGACTGGCAAGCGGCCCTTCGGCGAAACGCACGTGCTCGGGGCGGATCGAAAACGGCTGCGGATGGCCGCTGATTTGTCGGGCGAGATCGCCACGGATCACATTCGAAGTGCCGACGAATTCGGCGACGAACGTGGTGGTCGGTTTCATGTACAGGTTGCGCGGGCTGTCGACCTGTTCGATGCGGCCCTTATTGAACACCGCCACGCGATCTGACATCGACAGCGCTTCGGTCTGATCGTGGGTGACGAAGATGAAGGTGATACCGAGCTGGCGTTGCAGTTTTTTCAGTTCGCTTTGCATCTGCTCGCGCAACTTCAGGTCGAGCGCGCCCAACGGTTCATCGAGCAACAGCACGCGCGGGCGATTGACCAAGGCGCGGGCGAGGGCCACGCGCTGGCGTTGACCGCCGGACAACTGCACCGGTTTGCGTGCGCCGTAGCCGCCGAGGGCGACCATGTCCAACGCCTCTTCGGCGCGCTTGTGGCGTTCGGTTTTGCTCACGCCCTTGACCTTCAAACCGTAGGCGACGTTGTCCAGCACGTTCATGTGCGGGAACAACGCGTAGTCCTGGAATACCGTGTTCACATCACGCTGATACGGCGGCAGACCGGCCGCTTCGGCGCCGTGAATGCGGATCGAGCCGGCGCTCGGTTGTTCGAACCCGGCGATCAGGCGCAGGCAGGTGGTCTTGCCCGAGCCGGAAGGGCCGAGCATGGAAAAGAACTCGCCGTCCTGGATATCGATGGAAACCCGGTCAACGGCCTTCACCTCGCCGAACTGCCTGGAAACGTTGGTGAACTGGACTGCAAGCGTCATGGTGCGGTGCTCCAAAAAGGCGTGGGCCGTCGCAGCGGTCCTCGCCTGGACTTCTGAAAAAACTGAATCCTGTTGCTTTTGTGGCGAGGGAGCTTGCTCCCGCTGGAGTGCGCAGCACTCCCAATTGGCCATGTGCGATTTGACGGGCAGACCGCATTGACAGGTCTTGGGGCGGCTTCGCCACCCAGCGGGAGCAAGCTCCCTCGCCACAGGTGAGCGGCTTGTCAGCGGCCGCCCATGATCGCGATGTAGTCCTGGGTCCAGCGGCTATAAGGCACAAACTTGCCCCCTTCAGCCTGCGGGGTTTTCCAGAAGGCGATCTTGTCAAACTGGTCGAAACCGTTGGTCTTGCAGCCCTCGGCGCCGAGCAGTTCGCTCTCCTTGCACGCCGCCGGCACAGCCGGCAACGAGCCGAACCACGCCGCCACGTCACCCTGGACTTTCGGCTGCAGTGACCAGTCCATCCACTTGTAGGCGCAGTTCGGGTGCTTGGCCTCGGCGTGCAGCATGGTGGTGTCGGCCCAGCCGGTGGCGCCTTCTTTCGGAATGGTCGAAGCGATCGGCTGTTTCTCGTTGATCAGGCCGTTGACCTGATACGGCCAGGCGCTGGAGGCGACCACTCCTTCGTTCTTGAAGTCGCTCATCTGTACCGTGGTGTCGTGCCAGTAACGGTGAATCAATGGCTGCTGCGCGCGCAGCAGATCGAGCACGGCCTTGTACTGCGCTTCGGTGAGTTGATACGGATCCTTGATCCCCAGCTCAGGTTTGGCGGTCTTCAGGTACAGCGCCGCATCGGCGATGTAGATCGGGCCGTCATAGGCCTGCACGCGACCCTTGTTCGGCTTGCCGTCGGGGAAGTTCTGCGCGTCGAACAGCACATTCCAGCTGGTCGGCGGCGTCTTGAACACGTTGGTGTTGTACATCAGCACGTTCGGGCCCCACTGATACGGGGTGCCGTAGGTCTGCTTGTTGACCACGTACCACGGCGCATCTTTGAGGCGTGGGTCGAGGGTGTTCCAGTTCGGGATCAACGCGGTGTTGATCGGTTGCACACGCTTGCCGACGATCAACCGCAGCGAGGCATCACCGGACGCGGTCACCAGGTCGTAACCACCCTTGGCCATCAGGCTGACCATCTCGTCGGAGGTGGCGGCGGTCTTGACGTTGACCTTGCAGCCGGTTTCTTTCTCGAAACCGCTCACCCAGTCGTAAGCCTTGTCGCTCTCGCCACGTTCGATGTAGCCCGGCCAGGCCACGATATCCAGCTGACCCTCGCCGGCGCCGACCGCCTTCAGCGGCTCGGCAGCTTGCAGGCTGGCGCTGGCCAGCAAGGCTGTGGTGATTGCACTGAGCAGTGCGGTCTTGTGCACGAACATGGTTGAACCCTCTTCTTTAAATTATGGTCGGGGCAGTTGTGAACGCGGTGCAGCATGCCGTTGGCGGCTTGTTATTAGCGTAGTCAGAGATGCTGGCCGTGGCGGGCCATGATGTGCCGCACCACGCTGTAGTCCTGCAGCGAATCACTGGATAAGTCTTTGCCGTATCCGGAGCGTTTCAGCCCGCCGTGGGGCATTTCGCTGACCAGCATGAAGTGGCTGTTGATCCAGGTGCAGCCGTACTGCAAACGGGCGGCGACCTGCATTGCCTTGTCCAGATTCTGCGTCCACACCGACGAGGCGAGGCCGTATTCGGAGTCGTTGGCCCAGTCCACGGCTTGCGCGAGTTCATCGAAGCGGGTCACGGTGACCACCGGGCCGAACACTTCGCGCTGGACGATTTCATCGCTCTGTTTGCAGCCGGCGAGCAATGTCGGTTGGTAGAAGAACCCGGCGCCGGAATGCACCGCCGCGCCGGTTACCCGTTCGATGTGCGGCTGGCCGAGGGCGCGCTCGACGAAACTGGCGACGCGGTCGCGCTGGCGGGTGCTGATCAGCGGGCCGATCTCGTTGTCGGCGTCGCGTTTGCCGGCGAAGCGCAGGCTGCTGACTGCCGCGCCGAGTTCGGCGACCAGTTTGTCGTGAATCCCGGCCTGGGCGTAGATGCGGCACGCCGCGGTGCAGTCCTGCCCGGCGTTGTAGTAACCGTAGGTGCGCACGCCTTCAACCACCGCCTGAATGTCGGCATCGTTGCAGACGATCACCGGGGCCTTGCCGCCGAGTTCCAGATGCGTGCGCTTGAGGGTTTTTGCAGCGGCTTGAAGGATTTTCTGCCCGGTGACGATATCGCCGGTCAGCGAGACCATGCGCACCTTGGCATGCCCGACCAGATGGCTGCCGACGCCTTCACCGCCACCGCAGATGATGTTGATCACCCCACGCGGCAGGATCTCGGCGAGTGCTGGCGCCAGTGCGAGGATCGACAGCGGCGTGTGTTCCGACGGCTTGAACACCAGGGTGTTGCCGGCGGCGAGGGCCGGGGCGATTTTCCACGCGGCCATCATAATCGGATAGTTCCACGGCGCAATCGATGCCACCACGCCAATCGGATCGCGACGCACCATGCTGGTGTAACCCGGCAGGTACTCGCCACTGAGCTGACCGGTCTGGCAGCGCACGGCACCAGCGAAGAAGCGGAATACGTCGACGGTCGCAGTCAAATCGTCCTGCCGCGCCAGATGCAGCGGCTTGCCACAGTTCAGCGCTTCGAGGCGGGCGAGGTGATCGGCGTGTTTTTCCACCGCACTGGCGATGTCCAGCAGCAGGTTCGAACGTTGCTGTGGCGTGGTGCGTGACCATTCGGCAAAGGCGCGGTGGGCGGCGAGGATCGCGGTTTCGACCTGCTCGGTGCTGGCCTCGGCGATGTGGGTGAGGATTTCACCGCTGGCCGGGTTGAGGATCGGCTCGACGAAACCTTGCCCGGCGACCAGTTCGCCATCGATCAGCAACGCGGTACACATCGGGGTCTGCACGCCAGCCATTTTCCGCGATCTCTTTTCTTGTGTGGTCATTGAGGCTCCCATGCCCGGGAGCCGACCGTCTTATAGATGCAGCAAGACTAGTGGGCGGCTCCGAGGTCGACAAATTCTAAATACTGAAGGTGGCATTCGATTAAATAGATGGCTTGCGTCCGCCGTGCGGTTGTTCGCGGGCCACGGTCAGAAATGGATCAACCAGGGCAGGGCGCGCGGTCCCTCGGCGCCAGGCCAGTCCGACGTCGAGGGTCTGGTTGAGGTCGGCAATCGGCCGCGCTTCGATGATGTCGCCCTCCAGTGACCACGGGCGGTAAGTCATGTCGGGTTGAATCGAAACGCCTAGCCCTGCCGCCACCAGACTTCGCACCGCCTCGGTGGATGCGGTTCTTAGGGTGATCTTCGGTTGCAGCCCGGCGCCGCGCCACAGGCGCTGGGCGTTGCGATCCATTTCGTCGACGTTCAGTTGAATCAGCGGCTCGCGAGCGACGTCGGCGAGGTTGATGCTGTCGTGTTCCAGCAACGGATGCTGGGCCGGCAGCCACAGACGATGCGGCGAGTGGGTCAGCACTTCGGTCTGCAAGGCGTGGCGGTCTTCGAGGTTGGACAGGATCAGCACGCCGACATCGATCTCGCCGCTGACCAGCAAATGCTCGATGTACGGCCGCTCGTCCTCCATCACGCGGATCTCGACATTGGGATAGGCACGCTGGAACCGGGTGAGCAAATCGGCGAGGTAATAACCGGCGACCAGGCTGGTCACGCCAACAATCAACTGTCCAGCGACCTGATCGGTACTTTGTTGCAGGCTGCGTTTGGCGTTATCCACGGTTGCCAGAATCAGATGCGCCTGGCGCAGGAACTGATGGCCTTGATGGGTCAGGGTCATGCCCTTGGCATGACGGCTGAACAGGCTGACGCCAATCTCTTCTTCCAGTTGCTGGATCGCCAGGGTCAACGTCGATTGGGAAATGAACGCGGTTTGCGCGGCTGCGGAGATCGAGCCGGTCTCGGCCACCGCGATGAAGTGGCGGATCTGACGCAGGGTCATCATGAGCAGGGTACCCGGTGGGCGGTTTTTATAGATTGGCCTGAGTGTATATCGTTTTTTTAGAGGGTAGCGGTGAGCGGCATGCTGCAAGTCGAAGCCCGAGCAACATCTGGAAGCACACTGGCAAGCAGGGCAGGGGCACTTTCGAACTAGGCTGAGGGCCTGATAGATCCGGATAACCCCTGTTTTGGAGGCGGAACATGAACACCCGTGGATTGCTCGATCAACTACTCAAATCCGGCCAGGAGCTGTTGCAGAACAAGGCCGGCGGGGCGCAGAACGATCAGCACAAACCGGCGGCTGGCGGCCTTGGCGGTTTGCTTGGCGGGTCTTCAGGCTCCGGTGCGCTGGGCGGCTTGCTCTCGGGGGCGGGCGGTGGTGCGCTGGCGGCCGGGGCGATGGGCCTGCTGCTCGGCAGCAAAAAAGCGCGCAAGGTTGGCGGCAAAGTCGCGATTTACGGCGGCCTCGCTGCCCTTGGTGTGCTGGCCTACAAGGCTTACGGCAACTGGAACGCACAAAAGGGCACGGCCCCACAAAGCGAACCGCAGACGCTGGATCGACTGCCGCCCGCGCAAGCCGAGCAGCACAGTCAGGCGATTCTCAAGGCGCTGGTTGCAGCCGCCAAGGCCGACGGCCACATCGACGACCGCGAACGCCAGTTGATCGAAGGCGAGTTCACCAGACTCGACAACGATCAGGAGCTACAGCATTGGCTGCACGCCGAACTCAACAAACCCCTCGACCCGGCCGACGTCGCCCGTGCCGCCAGCACCCCCGAAATGGCGGCAGAAATGTACATCGCCAGCGTGATGCTGGTGGATGAGGAGAGCTTTATGGAGAAGGCGTATCTGGAGGAATTGGCCAAGCAACTGAAGCTGGAGCCGGGCTTGAAGGTCGAGCTGGAGAAGCAGGTGCGCCAGGCATCGCAATAGCACTGCCTGAACACGGTGCTTATGTAAGAGCTGCGGCACGCTGCGATCTTTTGATTTTCAAAGCCAACATCAAAAGATCGCAGCGTACCGCAGCTCCTACAGGGTTTTCGGCCAGACGCCGAAGCCTGCTCGCGATTGCGTTTCCAGCCTCACAACCACAGCAATGGCCGATCCAGCGCCTCCTTTTGCCGTTCCATCACTGGCACGCCAGCCCCGGATTGTCGGACAGTCCCACCCCAGAGCCTTCCCGCGAACCACGTCGGGCCGGCCCGAGGGTTAAAAAGCGTCTTATAAATGAAACACCGCCCTCGGCTATACTCCCCGCATTTCGACTTAGGCACGAGGAATCACTGTGAAGAACTGGACGTTGCGCCAACGCATTTTGGCGAGCTTTGCGGTGATTATCGCGATCATGTTGCTGATGGTCGTTGTCTCGTATTCACGGTTGCTGAAGATCGAGGCCAGTGAAAGCAGCGTGCGTGACGACGCGGTTCCCGGCGTCTATTACAGCTCGATGATCCGTGGCGCGTGGGTTGACAGCTATCTGCAGACCCAGGAACTGCTCGGCCTCAAGGAAGGGCAGGGCATCAGCAGCGAAGACGCGGCGGACTACAAGGCGTTCGAGACGCGCCTGCAAGAGCAGATGGCCAACTACCGCAACACCGTCACCACCGACGAAGACCGGGTCGAGTTCGCCGCGTTCGAGAAGGACCACGACACCTACATGCAGATCCAGGATCAGGTACTCGATCTGCACAAGCGCAATCTGGAAGCCGAGGCAGTCAAGCTGTTCACCGAGAAGCTGACCCCGGCCTGGTACACCGGTCGCATGAAACTCAATGACATCATCGGCGAGAACAAACGGGTCGCTGATCAGGCCATGGCCAACATCGACGAAGCGGTGGCGGCGGCCAAGGTCAGCATGTTCGTCTCGCTGCTGGTGGCCGTGCTGGCGGCCGGTGCCTGCGGTCTGCTGCTGATGCGCGCGATCATGGCGCCGATGAACCGCATCGTGAAGATCCTCGAAATTATGCGTACCGGCGACTTGAGCAGCCGGCTGAATCTGGACCGCAAGGACGAGTTCGGCGCGGTGGAAACCGGCTTCAACGACATGATGACCGAGCTGACTTCGCTGGTGTCCCAGGCCCAGCGCTCCTCGGTGCAGGTGACCACTTCGGTGACCGAAATCGCCGCTACGTCCAAACAGCAACAGGCCACCGCCACCGAAACCGCGGCCACCACCACCGAAATCGGCGCGACTTCACGGGAAATCGCCGCCACCTCGCGGGATCTGGTGCGCACCATGACCGAAGTGTCCACCGCCGCCGATCAGGCCTCGGTGCTTGCCGGCTCCGGCCAGCAAGGCCTGGCGCGCATGGAAGACACCATGCACTCGGTAATGGGCGCGGCCGATCTGGTCAATGCCAAACTGGCGATCCTCAACGAGAAGGCCGGCAACATCAATCAGGTGGTGGTGACCATCGTCAAGGTCGCCGACCAGACCAACCTGCTGTCGCTCAACGCCGCCATCGAGGCCGAGAAGGCCGGTGAATACGGTCGCGGTTTTGCCGTGGTCGCCACCGAAGTGCGGCGTCTGGCGGATCAGACCGCCGTCGCCACTTACGACATCGAACAGATGGTCCGCGAGATCCAGTCGGCGGTGTCTGCCGGCGTGATGGGCATGGACAAGTTCTCCGAAGAAGTGCGCCGTGGCATGGCCGAGGTGCAACAGGTCGGCGAACAGCTGTCGCAGATCATCCATCAGGTGCAGGCGCTGGCGCCGCGGGTGTTGATGGTCAACGAAGGCATGCAGGCCCAGGCCACCGGTGCCGAACAGATCAACCATGCGCTGGTGCAGTTGGGCGATGCCAGCAGCCAGACCGTCGAGTCTCTGCGTCAGGCCAGTTTCGCCATTGACGAACTGAGCCAGGTGGCCGTCGGGCTGCGCAGCGGCGTTTCGCGATTCAAAGTCTGATGAGCGAAATCACCGCCAAACGCAGCGCTGCGCCCGTAGCGAAGCAGGCGTTGTTCCTGCTGTTTCGCATCGGCAGCGAGCGTTACGCCTTGCGCGCCACCGAGGTGGCGGAAGTGCTGCCGCGCCTGCCATTGAAGCCGATTGCCCAGGCGCCGAAGTGGGTCGCCGGGGTGTTCGCCTATCGCGGCACGGTGGTGCCGGTGATCGATCTCAGTGCGCTGACCTTCGGCCATCCCGCCGAGGCGCGCACCAGTACGCGGCTGGTGCTGGTGCATTACCGTCCGGATGAACGGCAGCCGTCGCGCTGGCTCGGGCTGATCCTTGAGCAGGCGACCGACACCCTGCGCTGCAACCCAGAGGATTTTCAGCCATATGGCCTGGACAATCGTCAGGCGCCGTACCTCGGCCCGGTGCGCGAAGACGCCCAGGGGCTGGTGCAATGGGTGCGGGTCAACGACTTGCTGGATGACGCGGTGCGCAGCCTGCTGTTCCCGGCGCCACTTGAGGCGCAGTCATGAGCAGCGACCAGCGTTTTTTCGATTTCCTCAAGGAGCGCATCGGCCTGGATGTCACGTCGGTGGGGCCGGCGATCATCGAGCGCGCGGTGCGCCAACGCACCACGCTCTCGCAAGCGGCGCACAGCGATGAATACTGGCAACTGCTGCAAGGTTCGCGGGACGAACAGCAGGCGTTGATCGAAGCGGTGATCGTCCCTGAAACCTGGTTTTTCCGTTATCCGGAATCCTTCGCCACCCTCGGCAAACTGGCGCGCAAGCGTCTGGACCAATTGAACAACATGCGCGCGCTGCGCATCCTCAGCTTGCCGTGCTCGACCGGCGAAGAACCCTATTCGATTGCCATGGCCTTGCTCGATACCGGTCTCAAACCGCATCAGTTCAAGGTCGACGGTATGGACGTTAGCCCGCTGTCGGTGGACAAGGCGCGGCGCGGGTTGTACGGCAAGAACTCGTTTCGGGGGCAGGATCTGGATTTTCGCGAGCGTCATTTCACCGCCGAACAGGACGGCCATCGGGTCAGCGAAGCGGTGCGTGAGCAGGTGCGCCTGCAGGCCGGCAATGTGCTGGATCCGACGCTGCTGGCGGGTGAGCCGCCGTTCGATTTCGTGTTCTGCCGCAACCTGTTGATCTATTTCGACCAGCCGACCCAGAAGCAAGTCTTTGAAGTGCTCAAGCGTCTGACGCACGTCGATGGCGTGTTGTTCATCGGCCCGGCCGAGGGCAGTCTGCTCGGGCGCCTGGGCATGCGTTCGATCGGCATCCCGCAGTCGTTTGCCTTCAGTCGACACGCTGAACCCATGCCCGAACCTGTGGCATTGCCGACCCCGACCCCTTTGCCGGTGCGCCAACCGCTGCGCAGTCCGCCGCCAGTACCGCCGCCGGTGCGTCCGCGGCCGTTTGCCAGCGTTGCACCGTTGCCGGTCAGCAGCAAAAGCGCCAACCCGGACGCGGCGACCTTGCTCGCCAACATCGCTGCGCTGGCCAACGAAGGCAAAAGCGCCGAGGCCCGCGCGGCATGCGAGCAGTATCTGCGCAGTCACGAGCCAGTGGCGCAGGTGTTCTACTGGCTCGGTCTGCTCAGCGACGTGGCCGGCGCCGCGCTCGAAGCACAGGGTCATTACCGCAAGGCCTTGTACCTTGAACCGCAACACCCCGAAGCGTTGATGCACCTCGCCGCCTTGCTGCAGGCCCAGGGCGACAGCGCCGGTGCCAGACGATTGCAGGAACGCGCCGCGCGCAGCGGCCGCACCGCCGACAGTGAGCGTAAACGATGATCCCGTCCGACACCTTGAACGTCACCCACGAAGACGCCCGGGCCATCGATGATTGCTGGAACCGTATCGGTATTCATGGCGACAAGTCGTGCCCGTTGCTGGCCGAGCACATTCATTGCCGCAACTGTGCGGTGTATTCCGCCGCTGCCACGCGCCTGCTCGACCGTTATGCGTTGCAGCAGGACGAACGCGATCCGGTCGCCGTGGCGGTCGAAACCGATGTGAAAACCCGTTCGCTGCTGATGTTCCGCCTCGGCGAAGAATGGCTGGGACTGGCGACTCGCAGCCTGGTGGAAGTGGCGCCGCTGCAGGCGATCCACTCGCTGCCGCACCAGCGCTCGCGGGCCTTGCTCGGCGTGGCGAACGTGCGCGGGGCGCTGGTCGCGTGTCTGTCGCTGGTCGAATTGCTCGACCTGGACGGCAACGCCGCACCGGCCACTGGCGCGCGGATCATCCCGCGCATGCTGATCATCGCCGCCCACGGCGGGCCGGTGGTGGTGCCGGTGGACGAAGTCGACGGCATCCATGCGATCGATGAAAAAATTCTCGACGCCGCTTCGCGTGCCGGCGGTGAACACAACAGCACGGCCAGCGCCAAATACACCCGTGGCGTTTTGCAATTCCGCGGGCGCAGCCTGCGTTGGCTGGATGAAGAACAGCTGCTGTCCGCCGTGACCCGGAGCCTTACATGACCCCCGAGCAAATGCGCGACGCCTCGCTGCTGGAGCTGTTCAGCCTCGAAGCCGAGGCCCAGACCCAGGTGCTCAGCAGCGGGCTGCTGGCGCTGGAGCGTAACCCGACTCAGGCCGACTATCTGGAATCGTGCATGCGTGCGGCGCACTCGCTCAAGGGCGCGGCGCGGATCGTCGGTATCGACAGCGGTGTCAGCGTCGCCCACGTGATGGAAGATTGTCTGGTCAGCGCCCAGGAAGGGCGGCTGTTGCTGCGTCCCGAGCACATCGATGCGTTGCTGCAAGGCACTGATCTGTTGATGCGCATCGCCACGCCGGTCAATGCTCCGCAAGCGCCGGACATCGAAGCGTATGTGGCGTTGATGGGGCGCCTGCTTGACCCTTCGGCAGCGCCCGCAGTCGCGCCGCCGCCGATGGCCGAATTGCAGATGCAGGCGCCGCCGCCTGCGCCGATTGAAAGCCCGGCGCCATCGATCGAAACACCGTTGGAAACCTCCGACCCGGCCCCGCGCAAGAACAAGCGCACCACCGAGGGTGGCGAGCGCGTGTTGCGGGTCACCGCCGAACGCCTGAACAGCCTGCTCGACCTGTCGAGTAAATCGCTGGTCGAAACCCAGCGCCTCAAACCGCATCTGGCAACCATGCAGCGCCTCAAACGCATGCAGAACAATGGTCTGCGAGCCCTGGAAAGCCTCAATGTGCACCTCAAGGAACATGCGCTGAGCCTCGAAGCCCAAGAAGCCCTTGAAGACGCGCGGCGCCTGCTGGCCGAATCCCAGCAATTGCTCGCGGAAAAGAACGCCGAGCTCGACGAGTTCGCTTGGCAAGCCAGCCAGCGCGCGCAAGTGCTCTACGACACCGCGCTGGCCTGCCGCATGCGTCCGTTCGCCGATGTGCTCACCGGTCAGGTGCGCATGGTTCGAGACCTGGGGCGCAGCCTTGGCAAACAGGTGCGGCTGGAGATCGAAGGCGAGAAGACTCAGGTCGATCGCGACGTGCTGGAAAAGCTCGAAGCGCCGCTGACTCACTTGCTGCGCAACGCCGTTGACCACGGTATCGAAACCCCGGAACAACGCCTGCTCAAAGGCAAGTCCGAAGAAGGCCTGATCCGCCTGCGTGCTTCGCATCAGGCCGGTTTGCTGGTGCTGGAATTGAGCGATGATGGCAATGGCGTCGATCTGGAAAAGGTCCGCCGCAGCATCGTCGAGCGTCAGCTGTCGCCGGCAGAAACTGCCGCGCAGTTGAGCGAAGAAGAGTTGCTGACGTTCCTCTTTCTGCCAGGTTTCAGTCTGCGCGACACGGTCACCGAAGTGTCCGGGCGTGGCGTCGGTCTCGATGCGGTGCAGCATATGGTGCGGCAACTGCGCGGCGCGGTGGTGCTGGAGCAGACGGCGGGCGAGGGCAGCCGCTTTCATCTGGAAGTACCGTTGACCCTGTCGGTGGTGCGCAGTCTGGTGGTGGAAGTCGGCGAGGAGGCTTATGCGTTTCCGCTGGCGCATATCGAACGCATGTGCGATCTCGAGCCACAGGACATTGTGCAGATCGAGGGCCGCCAGCATTTCTGGCACGAGGGCCGACACGTCGGACTGGTCGCGGCCAGTCAGTTGCTGAATCGTCCGGCCAGTCAGAGCAGCGGCGAAACCCTCAAGGTCGTAGTGATTCGCGAGCGTGATGCGATCTACGGGGTGGCGGTCGAGCGTTTTGTCGGCGAGCGCACGCTGGTGGTGCTGCCGCTGGATGAGCGGCTGGGCAAGGTGCAGGACATTTCCGCCGGAGCCTTGCTCGACGATGGTTCGGTAGTGCTGATCGTCGATGTCGAAGACATGCTGCGCTCGGTGGACAAACTGCTCAACACCGGGCGTCTGGAGCGCATCGCCCGTCACGGCAATCAGGCCGCCGAAGTGGTGCGCAAACGGATTCTGGTGGTCGACGACTCGCTGACCGTGCGCGAGTTGCAACGCAAGTTGCTGCTCAATCGCGGCTACGACGTGGCAGTCGCGGTGGACGGCATGGACGGCTGGAACGCCTTGCGTTCGGAGGACTTCGATTTGCTCATCACCGACATCGACATGCCGCGCATGGATGGCATCGAACTGGTCACCCTGTTGCGCCGCGACAACCGCCTGCAATCGCTGCCGGTGATGGTGGTCTCGTACAAGGATCGTGAAGAGGACCGGCGTCGTGGACTGGACGCTGGCGCCGACTATTATTTAGCCAAGGCCAGTTTTCATGACGACGCCCTGCTTGATGCAGTGGTTGAGCTCATTGGAGGAGCGCGGGCATGAAAATCGCAATCGTCAACGACATGCCCCTGGCGGTGGAGGCTTTGCGCCGTGCGCTGGCCTTCGAGCCGGCGCATCAGGTGGTCTGGGTCGCCAACAACGGCGCCGAGGCGGTGCGTCTGTGCGCCGAAAACACGCCGGATCTGATCCTGATGGACCTGATCATGCCGGTCATGGATGGCGTCGAGGCCACGCGACGGATCATGGCCGAAACCCCGTGCGCGATCGTCATCGTCACGGTCGACCGTCAGCAGAACGTGCACCGGGTCTTCGAAGCCATGGGCCACGGCGCGCTGGATGTGGTCGATACCCCGGCCATTGGTGCGGGGAACGCGCAGGAGGCGGCGGCGCCGTTGCTGCGCAAGATCCTCAACATCGGCTGGCTGATCGGCGAGAAAACCCCGCGCTCGCGTCCGGTGCCGACGCCTCACCGCAGTTCGGCGTCGTGCAAGCGGCTGGTGGCGATCGGCTCGTCCGCCGGCGGACCGGCCGCGCTGGAAGTGCTGCTCAAGGGCCTGCCACGCCATTTCTCGGCAGCCATCGTGCTGGTGCAGCATGTGGATCAGGTGTTCGCCGCGGGCATGGCCGAATGGCTGGCCAGCGCCAGCGGCCTCGATGTACGCCTGGCCCGCGAAGGCGAGCCACCGCAGGCCGGCGCGGTGCTGCTGGCCGGCACCAACCACCATATTCGTTTATTGAAAAACGGCACGCTGGCCTACACCGCCGAGCCGGTCAACGAGATCTACCGGCCCTCGATCGACGTGTTTTTCGAAAGTGTCGCCAGCTATTGGAATGGCGATGCCATCGGGGTTTTATTGACCGGGATGGGACGCGACGGGGCGCAAGGGCTTAAGCTCATGCGCCAGCAGGGTTATCTGACCATCGCGCAGGACCAGCAAAGCAGTGCGGTGTACGGCATGCCCAAGGCCGCAGCGGCGATCGATGCGGCCGTCGAAATCCGTCCACTGGAAAAGATAGCGCCACGGTTGCTGGAGGTTTTCCCAAAATGAACAGGCTATTCCGCAATCCTGGCCCCCGCAGTATTCAGGTGACCGCCCATGAATGATTTACAAATCGACGACATTAAAACCGACGAAAACGCCGCCATGGTGTTGTTGGTGGACGATCAGGCGATGATCGGCGAAGCTGTGCGCCGTGGGCTGTCGAACGAAGAGAACATCGACTTCCACTTCTGCTCCGACCCGCACCAGGCCATCGCCCAGGCGGTACGGATCAAGCCGACGGTGATTCTGCAGGACCTGGTGATGCCCGGCCTCGACGGCCTGAGCCTGGTGCGCGAATACCGCAATCACCCGGCGACCAAGGACATCCCGATCATCGTGCTGTCGACCAAGGAAGACCCGCTGATCAAGAGTGCGGCGTTCTCCGCCGGGGCCAACGATTATCTGGTCAAGCTGCCGGACACCATCGAGCTGGTGGCGCGCATCCGTTACCACTCGCGCTCGTACATGACCCTGTTGCAGCGCGATGCGGCGTACCGTGCGTTGCGCGTCAGCCAGCAGCAGTTGCTCGACACCAACCTGGTGCTGCAACGGCTGATGAACTCCGATGGGCTGACCGGGCTGTCCAACCGCCGGCACTTCGACGAGTACCTGGAGCTGGAATGGCGCCGCTCGCTGCGCGACCAGAGCCAGTTGTCGTTGCTGATGATCGACGTCGATTACTTTAAGTCCTACAACGACAGCTTTGGCCACGTCGAGGGCGACGAAGCGCTGCGCAAGGTCGCCACGGCGATCCGCGACGCCAGCGCCCGACCATCGGACCTGCCGGCACGCTACGGCGGTGAAGAGTTCGCGCTGGTGCTGCCGAACACCTCGCCGGGCGGCGCACGCCTGGTGGCGGAGAAACTGCGCCAGACCGTGGCAGCGCTGAAGATTCCGCACAACACCCCGGGGGAGGGCGCGAGCCTGACCATCAGCATTGGTTTGGCGACGATGGTGCCGCAGGCGGGCAGCGATTGCCGGCTGCTGATTTCGGCGGCGGATCGTGGCCTGTACCTGGCGAAGAACAACGGCCGCAACCAAGTCGGCATCGAATAAACGCTTACCCTCACCCCAGCCCTCTCCCAAAGGGAGAGGGGGCCGACCGAGGTGTCTAGCACTGTACATCGACCTGATCGACCGAGTCGATTATGGATCTTCAAGCTTGGCACTTCCGGATTCAGCAAAGCTCTTTCACGTCGGCGTACCTCTCAAATATCCCCCGATCGGTCCCCTCTACCTCTGGGAGAGGGCTAGGGTGAGGGCAAAGGGTTTAATGATCCCCACACCCGCCAGACGGGCTGCCGTGACAGCGTGATTACGTTATACTCGCCGGCTTTCAAAAGTTCGCCAACGAGTGCTGCCCGTCATGGAAATCAACCCGATCCTGAACACCATCAAGGACCTGTCCGAGCGCTCCGAAACTATTCGGGGGTATCTTTGACTACGATCAAAAGCATGAGCGTCTGATCGAAGTCAATCGCGAGCTTGAAGATCCTGCAGTCTGGAACAAACCTGAATACGCCCAGGAACTGGGTCGCGAGCGAGCATCGCTGGCGCAGATCGTCGACACCCTGGATGAGCTGTCCAGCGGTTTGGCCGATTCCCGCGAGCTGCTCGACATGGCCGTTGAAGAAAACGACGAAGGCGCGGTAAACGACGTCGTTGAACTGCTTCAAGGGCTTGAAGAGTCACTGGCCAAGCTTGAATTCCGCCGCATGTTCAGCCACGAGATGGACCCGAACAACGCCTACCTGGACATCCAGGCCGGCTCCGGCGGCACCGAGGCCCAGGACTGGGCCAACATCCTGCTGCGCATGTACCTGCGCTGGGCGGACAAGCGCGGTTTCGACGCGACCATCATGGAACTGTCGGCCGGTGAAGTCGCCGGTATCAAGGGCGCGACCGTGCACATCAAGGGTGAATACGCCTTTGGCTGGCTGCGTACCGAGATCGGCGTGCACCGTCTGGTACGCAAGAGCCCGTTCGACTCTGGCAACCGTCGCCACACCTCGTTTTCCGCCGTTTTCGTCTCGCCAGAGATCGACGACAAGGTCGAAATCGAAATCAACCCGGCAGACTTGCGGATCGACACCTATCGTTCCTCCGGTGCCGGTGGTCAGCACGTAAACACCACCGACTCGGCCGTACGTATCACCCACGTACCGACCAACACCGTGGTCAGCTGCCAGAACGAACGTTCCCAGCACGCCAACAACGACACCGCCATGAAAATGCTGCGGGCCAAGTTGTACGAGCAGGAAATGCAGAAGCGCAACGCCGCTTCCCAGGCGCTGGAAGACACCAAGTCGGACATCGGCTGGGGTCACCAGATCCGTTCGTACGTGCTCGACGCGTCGCGGATCAAGGACCTGCGTACCAACATCGAACGTAGCGACTGCGACAAGGTGCTCGACGGCGACATCGACGAATACCTGGAAGCCAGCCTGAAATCGGGGCTGTAAAAAGACGCACACAGGGTCGCTGATTCAAGGCGATCCCTGTAGGAGCCAGCCCTGCTGGCGATTCCCGGGCCGCCAGGCCCGGGGGCAACGAACCTGATGGAATATCTGAAGACATGAGCGACCAACAACTCGACCCGCAAGCCCTGCAACAGGAAGAAAACTCCCTGATCGCCCTGCGCAAGGAAAAGCTGGCTGCCGAGCGCGCCAAGGGCAACGCCTTCCCGAACGACTTCCGCCGCGAAAACTACTGCGAAGATCTGCAGAAGAAATACGCGGACAAGACCAAGGAAGAGCTGGCCGAGGCTGCAATCCCGGTCAAGGTTGCCGGTCGCATCATGCTCAACCGTGGCTCGTTCATGGTGATCCAGGACATGACCGGTCGCATCCAGGTCTACGTCAACCGTAAAACCCTGTCCGAAGACACCCTGGCCGCCGTCAAGACCTGGGACATGGGCGACATCATTGCCGCCGAAGGCACCCTGGCGCGTTCCGGCAAGGGCGACCTGTACGTCGAAATGACCAACGTGCGCCTGCTGACCAAGTCGCTGCGCCCGCTGCCGGACAAGCACCACGGCCTGACCGACACCGAACAGCGCTACCGTCAGCGCTACGTTGACCTGATCGTCAACGAAGAAGTACGCCAGACGTTCCGCGTACGCTCGCAAGTGATCGCGCACATCCGCAGCTTCCTGATGAAGCGCGACTTCCTCGAAGTCGAAACGCCGATGCTGCAGACCATTCCTGGCGGCGCCGCAGCCAAGCCGTTCGAAACCCACCACAACGCGCTGGACATGGAAATGTTCCTGCGTATCGCCCCAGAGCTGTACCTCAAGCGTCTGGTGGTTGGCGGTTTCGAGAAAGTGTTCGAGATCAACCGCAACTTCCGTAACGAAGGCGTTTCGACTCGTCACAATCCTGAATTCACCATGTTGGAGTTCTACCAGGCTTACGCCGACTACGAAGACAACATGGACCTGACCGAAGAACTGTTCCGTGAACTGGCACAGCTGGTTCTGGGCAGCACCGACGTGCCGTACGGCGACAAGGTGTTCCACTTCGGCGAGCCGTTTGCCCGTCTGTCGGTGTTCGACTCGATCCTCAAGTACAACCCTGAGCTGACCGCCGATGACCTGAACGACATCGACAAGGCGCGCGCCATTGCCAAGAAGGCCGGCGCCAAGGTGCTGGGCTTCGAAGGTCTGGGCAAGCTGCAGGTGATGATTTTCGAAGAGCTGGTCGAGCACAAGCTGGAGCAGCCGCACTTCATCACGCAGTACCCGTTCGAAGTGTCGCCGCTGGCTCGTCGTAACGACGAGAACCCGAACGTCACCGACCGTTTCGAGCTGTTCATCGGCGGCCGTGAAATCGCCAACGCCTACTCCGAGTTGAACGACGCGGAAGACCAGGCCGAGCGCTTCATGGCGCAGGTGGCCGACAAGGACGCCGGCGACGACGAAGCCATGCACTACGACGCCGACTTCGTGCGTGCGCTGGAGTACGGCATGCCGCCAACGGCCGGTGAGGGTATCGGCATCGACCGTCTGGTGATGTTGCTGACCAACTCGCCGTCGATCCGCGATGTGATCCTGTTCCCGCACATGCGACCGCAAGCGTAAACGTTTCAGTTAAAAAGCCGCCTAAAACAGGCGGCTTTTTATTGCCTGTCTGGTACAAATGTATCAATTGGTTAATTTTGCAATAGCAGAGGAAGTCCAGTCGTGATGGTTGCAATCGCTCAAGAAGGTGCAGCGGGTATCGCCACTGCGGTCGCTGAAAGTGTTCAGTACCAGGGCCGCAAGGCCAGCCGACAGGGCAGTGAGCAGCGTCGACAGGACATTCTCGACGCGGCGATGCGTATTGTCGTGCGTGACGGCGTGCGCGCCGTGCGCCACCGTGCGGTGGCGGCCGAGGCCGGTGTGCCGCTGTCGGCCACCACTTATTACTTCAAGGATATCGATGACCTGCTCACCGATACCTTCGCCCAATACGTCGAACGCAGCGCGGCCTACATGGCCAAGCTGTGGATCAACAACGAAGGCCTGCTGCGCGAGATGGTCGTCAGTGGTGACGGCAGCCCCGAGTCGCGCTCGCAACTGGCGGACGATATCGCGCGGCTGATGGCCGACTATGTGCACCGGCAACTGGTCAACCGGCGCGAGCACCTGATGGCCGAGCAGGCGTTCCGCCAGGAAGCGCTGCTCAACCCGCGGCTGGCGGATCTGGTGCGCTCGCATCAGCAGATTCTGCTGCAGGGCACCTGCCAGTTGTTCCAGGTGCTGGGCTCGCGTGAACCGCAACAGGATGCCAAGGTGTTGACGGCGATTATCGGACGGATGGAATATCAGGGCCTGCTCAACGACGCCGAGCCTTTGGCCGAACAGGACATGCTCGGGATTCTGACGCGGTACATGCATCTGGTCCTGGCCTCGGTGTAAGCCACTGTTGATTTACCCTGTGGGAGCGAGCTTGCTCGCGAAGGCGGACTGACATTCAACATTAATGTTGGCGGTACCACCGCTTTCGTGAGCAAGCTCGCTCCCACAGGGGGAATGTGGCGGTGTTCAGGGCTATGGGTTCATAGGGAGTATTGAATGAAAGCCTGGCGTGGCGTGCTGATCGCCTTGTCGTTCCTGCTGCTCAGTGGCTGTCTGGTGACCTTCAAGGATCCGCTGCCTGCCAGTGACCCGGCGCCCAAGGGCCTGCTGGGCACGTGGGCGAGCACCAATGCCTGGGGCGAGCCGATGAACCTTGAGCTGAGCCGCGTCGGCAACGATCGCTATCAGGCCGTCACCTGGTTCAAGGCCCGACCTCACGAGCGCGAGGCTTACCCGTTCACCGTGTCGCGCCATGGCAGTCGCTGGTACCTGTCGGCGAAAGTGCCGGCGCGTTACGGTGGCCAATACACCATCGCCGGTTTCGAACTCACCGACAAACACGAGTTGGTGGTGTACAACCTCGACCTCGAACAGATCAATCAGGCGATCAAACAGCGAGCCCTCGACGGCAAGGCTTTCCAGACTGAGGACGACGGCGACGGCGTGCAGGTCGACAGCAGCCTCGACAAGGTCTTTGCTTACCTCGACGATCCGGCCAATTCCGATGTCTTCGTCGAGGCCGCGCGCTATCAGCGCCAGGCCCGCGCCAAATAATTCAGTTTTCTACAGGAGTTTCGGGTGGACGATTACCAGCAGACGATACGCACGCTGTCCGATCGCATTGTGCTGGCGCAGACGCCGATCCGCGTGCTCGATGCGGTGAAGTGGGACGAGAACATCCGCAAGGGCTTTCTCAAGGCCAAGGGCAAGGAAATGCCGGCGGTGGATCGCGACTACTACCTCAATCGGCCGCTGTCCTTCGATTCGAGCAAGGTCAAACTGGAATTCCAGAACATCGAGCGCGACATCACCCGCCAGCTCGGCCAGTTCAACCCGGTCGGGCAGATCATGCGGCGCATGTGCAAGGAATACCGCATGGTGGTGCGCATGCTCGAAGCGCGCGGCACCGAGGATTTTGGCTTGATCTCCCAGGAACTCTACGGCGCCGCCTCCGATGCGTTCCACGCCGGCGACCCGACCCTGGCCGACCTCGGCCTGATGATGTCCGACTACCTGAACAACATCGATGGCCGTGGCGACCTGAAGGACGAGCCGAAAGTCCTCACCGCCAAGGACGCCGTGCACCTGCTGCAAACTCGTTTGAACAAGGTGTTCGGTGAGGCCGAAGAAACCATCCGGGTGTTCGAGTCCGACGGCATAGTTGCCGACGCGGCGGCGGGCGCCGACTACATCAAGATCCGCACCGACGCGCTGTTCAACGACCGCGACGTGCGCGCACTGGAAGTCCACGAAGGCCTGGTGCACGTCGGCACCACCCTCAACGGCTTGAATCAGCCGATCTGCACCTTCCTGTCCAAAGGCCCACCCTCGTCGACGGTGACCCAGGAAGGCCTGGCGATCTTGATGGAAATTATCACCTTCGCCTCCTACCCAAGCCGTCTGCGCAAACTGACCAACCGCACCCGTGCCATTCACATGGTCGAGGAGGGCGCGGACTTTTTGCAGGTGTTCGAGTTTTTCCGCGAACAGGGTTTTGAAATGGCCGAAAGCTACGGCAATGCCAGTCGTGTTTTCCGTGGCTCGACGCCGACCGGTCTGCCATTCACCAAAGACTTGTCCTACCTCAAGGGCTTTATCATGGTTTACAACTACATTCAGTTGGCCGTGCGTAAAGGCAAGCTAGAGCAAGTGCCGCTGCTGTTTTGCGGCAAGACCACGCTGGAGGACATGCGTACCCTGCGTCAGTTGGTCGATGAAGGCCTGGTGGTGCCGCCGAAATATCTGCCGGAGCAGTTCCGTGACATGAACGCGCTGTCGGCGTGGATGTGCTTCTCCAACTTCCTCAATCACTTGAGCCTGGACCGGATCGAGGCGGATTACTCCAATATCCTGTAGACCACACTCAAATCCTGTGGGAGCTGGCTTGCCAGCGATTGCATTCTGTCAGTCAATATTGATGTTGGCTGACCCACCGCTATCGCTGGCAAGTCGAATCGTCGCACCGCAGCTCCCACAGGGTTATTTGTTGACACAATTATTGTTTTCAACCCGAATTCTGCGAGGTTTCACCGGATGAGAATCCTCGGCATCCTTTGCCTGCTCCTGACCCTCGGTGGTTGCAGTTCGCTGCTGTTTTACCCCGAACCGGGCCAGATCTTTACCCCGGAAAAAGCCAGGCTCGAATACCGCACCGTGACACTGGTCACGGCGGATGGCCTCAAGCTGAACGCCTGGTGGCTACCGGCCAAACCCGGGGTCGAGGTCAAAGGCACAGTCCTGCACCTGCACGGCAACGGCGGCAATCTGCCGATGCACCTCGGCGGCAGTTGGTGGTTGCCGAAAAACGGTTATCAGGTGCTGCTGGTGGATTATCGCGGCTATGGCTTGTCCGAGGGCAAACCGAGTCTGCCGGCGATCTATCAGGACATCGACGCTGCGTTCGCCTGGCTCGACAAGGCACCAGAAGTCAAAGGCAAACCGCTTATCCTGCTCGGCCAGAGCCTCGGCGGCTCGATGGCCGTGCATTGGCTGGTGCAGCACCCGGAGCGGCAGAAGCAACTCAAGGCCTTCGTGCTCGACGGTGTGCCCGCCAGTTACCGCAGTGTCGGCCAGTATGCCCTCAGCACCTCGTGGCTGACCTGGCCGTTGCAGGTGCCGCTGTCGTGGCTGGTGCCGGACGGCGACAGCGCGATCAACTCGATGCCGCAGCTCAACGGGGTGCCGAAGCTGATCTTTCACAGCATCGACGATCCGCTGGTACCAATGTCCAACGCCATCCGCCTGTATCAGGCTGCGCCGCCACCACGGGTGCTGCAGCTGACCCGCGGCGGCCACGTGCAGACCTTCGGTGACCCGGTCTGGCGCCAGGTGATGCTGCGCTATCTGGAAGATCCCGAACACTTCAACGGCCTGCGCCGCCTCGGCGAGATCCCGAATTATCCGCAACCCCCGAATTCTGAAGATGAGAATCCGCAATGACTGAAGAACGTAACGCCATCCCGCTGATCATCACCGGTATCTGCAGCATCCTCGGCACGGTCGGGGCGCTGTGGTACTACGGCTACCTGCATTTCGCCAAACCCGAGGATGCGCTGCTGCTCAACGAATTCACCATGCTCAAGACCGTGCCGGGCGAAGACTACAAAGTCTCACTGGACCCCGCGCCGCAAGTGGCGCAGTGCATCGATGGCGTGCTGGTGCTGTTCGACACCGAGCAGAAAGGCCTGACCGGGGTGCTGATCAATGCGCAGAAAAAAGCGGTGCGCTGCATGGGCCAGGAAACGCCGCAGAAACTTGAACCTTAAAAGCAAAAGATCGCAGCCTGCGGCAGCTCCTACAGGGAACGCATTCTCATGTAGGAGCTGCCGCAGGCTGCGATCTTTTGATCTTCAACAAAAAGCCCCGCCTGATCACTCAGGCGGGGCTTTTGCGTTAGCGCGTGCTGCTTAGTTCGAGCTGACCGCCGAACGTGGCATCACTGGCTGGTTGTCGTTGGAAATGGTCACTTCCACACGACGGTTCATCGCACGACCCGAGACGCTGCTGTTATCAGCAACCGGGTATTCCTTGCCATAACCCTGAACCACGATGCGCGAAGGATCTACGCCCATCTTGATCAGAGCGACTTGTACCGAGGTCGCGCGACGCTCGGACAGCGACTGGTTGTACGAAGCCGCGCCGGTGCTGTCGGTGTAACCCTCGACGATCACTTTGCGATCAGGGTTTTCCTGAAGGAATTGCGCCAGTTTGTTGATGTTCACCAGACCGCTGGATTTCAGATCAGCCTTGTTGGTGGCGAACAGCACGTCACCGAAAGTCACCAGGGTACCGCGATCGGTCTGCTTGGCGTTCAGGCTCTGCTGCAGTTGTTTGATCTGCTGATCACGAGCGTCCAGACGCGCCTGGGCACGTTGCGCGGCAGCGTTCTTCAGATTGTTTTCAGCGGTGCGCAGGGCGATGGTCTGCTTGGCCACTTCCACGCGCTGGTTGGTCAGGTAGGCCAGTTGGTCTACCTTGGCCGCGTCTTGCTTGTCCAGATAAGCTTTGTCGGCCTTATCCAGGTAGTCGCTGGCGTCCTTGGTTTCCAGGGCAGCAACTTTGCTCGCCTGTGGGTTGGCCTGCAGGCCGGCGTAGTTGGTGCGCGCCTGTTCCAGGTTCGGGTTAGGCGGAGTGGAGCAGGCAGCCAGGGCAACGCTTGCGGCCAGAAGAGCGGGGATCATCAGTTGCTTACGCATAATTTGTCGTCCTTTCTATCGATAAAAGTTTCAGCTTTGCGATTCGGGATGCGCGCTTACTGCACGGTGCGCTGACTTTCCTGACGCAGTTCCTGAACACCTTTCTGGGAATCCTTCACAGCCTGTTCGGCCTTGGCAGCCTGAGCCTTGCGTTCTGCTACGCGAGCGTCCCATTCGGCTTGTTCGGCGAGGGTGCGAGCCTGTTCATACTTCTTGTCGTGCATGGCGATTTCGGCTTGCTTGAGCTTGTCCTGAGCCTGCTTCATTTCCACTGCGGCGAACTCGGTACCACCGGCGCTGACGGCGCTGTTGACGGCCGATTGAGTCACGGCGTACTGCTCGGTCGGCGGGTTACCGGCGCAACCGGCCAGAACGAAGCTGGTACCGATAGCCAGAGCAGCCAGTTTCAGACCGCGCAGGTGGGAGAACGAGGTTTGGGTCTTCATGGTCTTCAACTCCATTGTTTAACTCCTGATAAAACCGAAAATCCATCCTGGTCGAGGAGCCGCAAGCGTCGTGTAAAAGCGCGTTTTTGAAACGCTCGTTCCAGGCGTGGTTACAGCTTCCGACCGGAGGCGTTTTTCAAAAGTTCAGAAAAGATGGCCTATCGCCAAAATTTTTTTTGACCAAACCGACAAGGCTCTAAACCGGGAACTTTGGAGGCGGGGAGAGGTACGCGCGGGGTAGAAGTGTACGATTTTTGAAGTTCAATACAGTCAATGTGGGAGCGAGCTTGCTCGCGAATGCGGTGAATCAGTCGCTTCAATGTCGGCTGAAATAGCGCATTCGCGAGCAAGCTCGCTCCCACAGGTTGATCTTTGTTGTGTCAGTGCTTTTGCTTGCCGACAGCGGCGGATAAATCCTGCAGATGCCGGCGCGACAGCGCCAGAAAACGCGGCGTCGGGCCGACATCTTCATACAGCGGATCGCCTTCTTCATCAGTCGCCACCACCGTCGAACCTTTCACATACGGCAGGCTCGCCTCGAACTCTTCGAGCGCGGCGCCGATCAGTTCGCCAAGCAGTTCTTCGGGGTGGCGCTTGGGGTACATCTCGGCAATCGCCGCCAGTCGCGCAGCGGCCTCGACGTCCAGATGGATCGTGTAGCCAGTGTCGGTCAGGCGACCCTTGGCGTTTTCTTCCCAATGCTGGGCGAGTTCACGGATTTTCATGATGACCTCATGTCACACCTGCTCATGGCAGGATCTGGTGAATGTCCGGCGGGGCCGGCGGCAAGCCGTTGTACGGCTTACTGTTGAGACTAGCTTCAGGCCGCAAGGTTTAAAGTCCCTTCGTCGTCTGCTTGTAAGAAGCGCCACAGAGCGGCACTCTCTGGGCAAAGCATTCGTTTCTGCGCCGTCCCGATTAACGCTGGAGAACTGCTGATGACCGATATTGATGCACGCTTGCGCGAGGACGTTCACCTGCTCGGTGAGCTGTTGGGCAACACCATTCGAGATCAATACGGCGAGGAATTTCTCGACAAGATCGAGCAGATTCGCAAGGGGGCCAAGGCCGACCGCCGTGGCTCGATGGACGCCGAACTCAGCGCCAGCCTCAATCAGTTGAGCGAAGACGAACTGCTGCCGGTGGCGCGGGCGTTCAACCAGTTCCTCAACCTGGCGAACATCGCCGAGCAGTATCAATTGATTCATCGCCGCGAAGAGTCGCAACCGGCGCCGTTCGAGTCCCGCGTGCTGCCGGAACTGCTCGCCCGCCTGCGTAACGAAGGTCACAGCGCCGAATCCCTGGCCCGGCAACTGGCGCGCCTGGAAATCGAACTGGTGCTGACCGCGCACCCGACCGAGGTGGCGCGGCGCACCTTGATCCAGAAGTACGACGCGATCGCTGCGCAACTGGCCGCGCAGGATCATCGCGATCTGACCAGCGCCGAACGCGAACAGATCCAGAACACCCTGCAACGGCTGATTGCCGAAGCCTGGCACACCGAAGAAATCCGCCGCACCCGGCCGACCCCGGTCGACGAAGCGAAATGGGGCTTTGCGGTGATCGAACATTCGCTGTGGCAGGCGATTCCCAACCATATGCGCAAGGCCGATCAGGCGTTGTTTGCCGCCACTGGCCTGCGTTTGCCACTGGAGGCGGCGCCGATCCGCTTTGCTTCGTGGATGGGCGGCGACCGTGACGGCAACCCGAATGTCACGGCGGCGGTAACCCGCGAAGTGCTGTTGCTGGCGCGCTGGATGGCCGCCGACCTGTATCTGCGCGATGTCGATCACCTGGCGGCCGAGCTGTCGATGCAGCAGGCCAGCGATGCGCTCAAGGCCAAGGCCGGTGACAGTGCCGAACCTTACCGGGCGGTGCTCAAGCAATTGCGCGAACGCCTGCGCGCCACGCGCAACTGGGCGCATGCGTCGCTCAGCGCGACAACGCCACCGCCAGCCGACGTGTTGCACAACAACCGCGATCTGCTCGATCCGCTGGAGCTGTGTTTCAACTCGCTGCACGAATGCGGCATGGGCGTGATCGCCGATGGGCCGTTGCTCGATTGCCTGCGCCGGGCGGTGACCTTCGGCCTGTTCCTGGTGCGCCTCGATGTGCGTCAGGATTCGACGCGGCATAGCTCTGCGATGACCGAAATCACCGACTACCTCGGCCTCGGTCGCTACGAAGACTGGGACGAAGAGCAGCGCATCAGCTTCCTCACCCGAGAGTTGAGCAATCGTCGGCCCTTGCTCCCGGCGCATTTCAAACCGTCCGCCGACACTGCGGAAGTGCTCGCCACCTGCAAGGAAATCGCTGCCGCACCGGGCGCCTCGCTGGGTTCTTACGTGATCTCGATGGCGGGCGCCGCCTCCGACGTGCTGGCGGTGCAACTGCTGCTCAAAGAGTCCGGCGTACTGCGGCCAATGCGCGTGGTGCCGCTGTTCGAAACCCTCGCTGACCTCGACAACGCCGGGCCAGTGATGGAGCGGCTGTTGCTGTTGCCGGGCTACCGCGCCAGGCTGCAAGGCCCGCAGGAAGTGATGATCGGTTACTCCGACTCGGCCAAGGACGCCGGCACCACCGCCGCCGCTTGGGCGCAATACCGCGCGCAGGAGCGGCTGGTGGAGATCTGCCGCGAGCAGCAAGTCGAACTGCTGTTGTTCCACGGTCGCGGTGGCACCGTGGGTCGCGGCGGCGGTCCGGCACACGCGGCGATTCTGTCGCAGCCGCCGGGGTCGGTGGCGGGGCGTTTCCGTACCACCGAACAGGGTGAAATGATTCGATTCAAATTCGGCCTGCCGGACATCGCCGAGCAGAACCTCAATCTGTATCTGGCTGCCGTACTCGAAGCGACGTTACTGCCACCACCACCGCCGACGCCGGAATGGCGGCACCTGATGGATGAACTGGCGGCTGATGGCGTCGCCGCGTACCGCGCCGTGGTGCGTGAAAATCCGCAGTTCGTCGAGTATTTCCGCCAGTCGACACCGGAGCAGGAGCTGGGGCGCTTGCCCCTTGGCAGCCGTCCGGCCAAGCGCCGTGCCGGTGGGATCGAGAGCCTGCGGGCGATTCCGTGGATCTTCGGCTGGACCCAGACTCGTCTGATGCTACCGGCCTGGCTCGGCTGGGAAAGCGCGTTGAGCAAGGCGCTGGAGCGCGGCGAAGGCGAATTGCTCGGGCAGATGCGCGAGCAATGGCCATTTTTCCGCACCCGTATCGACATGCTGGAAATGGTCCTGGCCAAGGCCGACGCCGATATCGCGCTGTCGTACGACCAGCGTCTGGTCGAGCCGGACTTGCTGCCGTTGGGCGCGCAGTTACGCGACCTATTGTCGCAGGCGTGTGCGGTGGTGCTTGGTCTGACCGGGCAGTCGCAGCTGCTGGCACATAGCCCAGACACCCTGGAATTCATCCGTCTGCGCAACACCTATCTTGATCCGCTACATCTATTGCAGGCCGAGCTGTTGGCCCGATCACGGCAGCAAAATGTCGAGCAGGGCAGCCCGGTGGAGCAGGCGCTGCTGGTGTCTGTGGCGGGGATTGCCGCCGGGTTGCGCAATACCGGCTAAGGTTTCTGCGCTGGCATCAGGCACCCGGTGCACAGGCCGGGTGTCGCTTTGTACACAGGGAGAAAGTGCGGGCAGGCGACAGTTAGTGATGGGGTTGCGACTTGGGTTACCGTGTCTCAAGGTCACGGCAGACGCCGGTTTCTCCGACTTTTGGCGTCTTGTGTGGGCGCAGCCTGCTGTGTATCTTGATCAGCCTTTGGCCGTTTGTGCGGCCACGACCCGTTTTTTAAGATTGGCCCAAAGAGGCGAATCCCGTTGTTTTCTATATAAAAAATTGAGGAGCACATCGATGCGCGTCATTCTGCTGGGAGCTCCCGGGGCCGGTAAAGGTACTCAGGCTAAGTTCATCACCGAGAAATTCGGCATTCCGCAAATCTCCACTGGCGACATGCTGCGTGCTGCGGTCAAGGCCGGCACTCCGCTGGGCATTCAAGCCAAGAGCATCATGGATGCCGGCGGCCTGGTGTCGGATGACCTGATCATCGCGCTGGTGCAGGATCGCATCGCTCAACCAGACTGCGCCAACGGCTTTCTGTTCGACGGTTTCCCGCGCACCATTCCACAGGCCGAAGCGCTGGTAACTGCCGGTGTCGAGCTGGACGCCGTGGTTGAAATCGCTGTTGAAGACGAAGAAATCGTGCAGCGTATCGCCGGTCGTCGCGTTCACGAGGCCAGTGGCCGCGTTTACCACATCGTCTACAACCCGCCGAAAGTGGCTGGCAAAGACGACGTTACCGGCGACGATCTGGTGCAGCGCAAGGACGACACCGAAGAAACCGTGCGTCATCGCCTGTCGGTCTACCATTCACAGACCAAGCCGCTGGTGGACTTCTACCAGAAGCTTTCCGCCGCCAACGGCAAGCCGAAGTACAGCCACATTCCGGGCGTAGGTTCGGTTGAAGCGATCACCGCCAAGGTGCTCGAAGCGCTGAGCTGAAAAAGCTGATCGGCTGCATCATCCACGGCCCGCTTGCGGGCCGTAGTTGTTTATACTGACGCACTTTTTCCCCCACCTGTTTTGGATACATCGATGAGCACCTTGCTGGCCCTGGACACCGCGACCGAAGCTTGCTCCGTTGCCTTGCTGCATGACGGCAAGGTCACGAGCCATTACGAGGTGATCCCGCGTCTGCACGCGCAGAAGCTGCTGCCGATGATCCAGCAGCTGCTGGCCGATGCCGGCACCACGTTGCAAGCGGTGGACGCGATCGCTTTCGGTCGTGGGCCGGGTGCGTTTACCGGTGTGCGGATTGCGATTGGCGTGGTGCAGGGGCTGGCGTTCGCGCTGGATCGTCCGGTGCTGCCGGTGTCCAACCTCGCCGTCCTGGCGCAACGTGCGTATCGCGAACACGGCGTGAGCCAGGTCGCGGCGGCCATCGATGCGCGAATGGATGAGGTGTATTGGGGCTGCTACCACGAGACCGCGGGCGAAATGCGTCTGGTCGGCGTCGAGGCGGTACTGCCGCCGGAGGTCGCGGCGTTGCCGGATGATGCCAGCGGCGAGTGGTTCGGTGCGGGCACCGGTTGGGGCTATGGCGAGCGGATCGCGGTCAACCTCACCGGCTCCGACGCCGGCATGTTGCCTCACGCCGAAGACCTGCTGACCCTGGCGCGGTTTGCCTGGGAACGCGGCGAGTCGATCCCGGCCGATGATGCGCAACCGGTTTACCTGCGCGACAAAGTCGCCACCCCGAAGGCTCGCTGATCATTCAAAGCGGCGGGGGCTATTGTGGCGAGGGAGCTTGCTCCCGCTCGGCTGCGGAGCAGTCGCAAAACTTGCGACCGCGATTTATCTGATAATCCAGTGGGGCCGCTTCGCAGCCCAGCGGGAGCAAGCTCCCTCGCCACAAAAGCACTCACGCAGAATTCAGTGGCTTATTCCAAATTCTGCCAATCGTCAGTTTCCAACCCCGCGCTTTAAACCTTTTGCGCTTTATGTGTTCTAGTTATCACTCGGCGGTTTGCTAAGTCGGTCAAGTGCCGCTAAATTGCCATCATCGATACCGAGCATGAAATTATGCGTATAGACGGCCTTTCCTCTCAGTCCTACCCCATCAAGCGCAAGCCTCGCAAAGGCAATGTGGCGCTGGATGAATCCGTCGACGATATCGACGGCGAGCTGGAATTTCCGACTGAAGAGCAACTGGCCGCCCGCGCTGCCAAAGCCTCCGCACAACGCCTGGCCAATCTGCCCGCCCGTCAGCAAGACATGATTTATCACCGCGCCATGAGCAAAAGCGTAGCGATGGCCCTGGCCAGCTACCTGAGCACCGCCGGTTTTGTCGATTGGGATGCGGATGTGCTGGGCCTCGACCTGTACATCTGATGGATCTGCCTTACTACCTCGGTTGTCCGTCCTGGAGCGAAAACGCCTGGCGCGATTATCTGTACCCCGAAGATGCCAAGACCTCCGACTTCCTCAGTCTCTACTCTCAAGTGTTCAACGCCGTGGAAGGCAACACGACCTTCTACGCCAGCCCGTCTCCGGCCACCGTGCAGCGTTGGGCCGAGACCATGCCCGAACACTTTCGCTTCACCGCCAAGTTTCCCGGCGACATCAGCCACAGCGGTGACCTGCGCGATCAACTGACCGCCGCCGAAACCTTCGTAAATCTTCTCAGCCCGCTCGGCGAACGCGTTACGCCGCTGTGGCTGCAGCTTTCGAAAAGCTTCACCCCGCATCGACTGCCGGAGCTGACTGCGTTCATCGACGCGCTGGACCGGCCTCTGGCGGTGGAAGTGCGCCACGAGCAGTTCTTCGCCAAGGGCGAAAGCGAACGTCTGCTCAATCGCCTGCTGCTGGACCGTGGTGTGGAGCGCATCTGCCTCGATCCACGGGCGCTGTTCAGTTGCCTGTCGACCGAGTCTTCGGTGATCCACGCGCAATCGAAAAAGCCCCGAGTGCCGACCCGTCCGGCGGCGTTCACCCAGTTCCCGCAGGTGCGCTTCATTGGCCACCCGCAGCTGGAAGCCAATGATCCGTTCCTGGTGCCGTGGGTGGCGAAAATCGCCGAGTGGATCGAAGAGGGCCGCACGCCGTACATCTTCCTGCACACCGCCGACAACATCCTGGCGGCGAAGCTGGCGCAACGTTTTCACGCACAATTGATGCAACGTTTGCCTGGCCTGCCATCCCTGCCTGAGCTATACAGAGAACCCGCCGCCGAGCAACTCGGCTTGCTCTGAGGCGGTTTTTTCCCTGCCCAGGAGCCTGCCGATGGACGCCCACGCCCTTCAAGAACAAGCCCGCAAAGCCCAGGCCTTCAAGGCCCTGCATGAGCGTGCGGGGATTTTCGTGATTCCCAATCCATGGGATGCAGGCTCGGCGAAGATGCTCGCCAGTCTGGGCTATCAGGCGCTGGCGACCACCAGTGCCGGTTATGCGTTTTCCCAAGGCAAGGCCGACGGCGCCTTGAGCCTCGATGAGACTCTGGACAACGTCCGGGCGATTGTCGCGGCGACCGATCTGCCGGTGGCGGTGGACCTGGAAAACGGTTTTGCCGATGACCCGGCCGAGTGCGCCAAAAGCTTGCTGCGTGCCGCCGAGGCGGGCGCGGTGGGCGGTTCGATCGAAGACGCCACGGGCCGTGCCGACGCACCGATCTACTGCTTTGAACACGCCGTGGCGCGCATCGAAGCTGCTGTCGCTGCGGTGCGCACGCTGCCATTTCCCTTTACCCTGACCGCCCGCGCGGAAAACTATCTGCACGGCAATCCGGATCTCAACGACACCATCCGCCGCCTGCAAGCCTTTGCCGAGGCGGGTGCCGACGTGTTGTATGCGCCGGGTTTGCGCAATGCCGAAGAAGTGCTGGCGGTGGTGCGCGCGGTAGCGCCGAAACCGGTCAACGTGCTGATGTCCGGCGGTTTGAAACTGACGGTGCAGCAGCTCGAAGAGATGGGGGTGCGGCGCATCAGTACCGGTTCGGCCCTGGCGCTGGCGGCGTACGGCGAGTTTTACCGCGCGGCTGAAGAAATCCGGCAGCGCGGCACCTTCGGTTTCACGTCGCAATCGATGCCGTACGCCAAGGCCAATCAGTTTTTCAAAGGCTGAGCATGGGTCGCTGGATTGCGCTGTCGCTACTGTTGATGATTGCGGGCGCCGTGGTCGGCGTCTGGCGCGGCTGGCTCGATGTCCCGGCCGAGTGGAACCCGTGGGCGCCGCTGGACGTGAAGGCCGCGCCCAACTGGCTGACCGGTTTCAAACTGATGCGCCTGCGCGGCAATCCCGAATTGTGCGCACAAGTCCTGAGCAGCTCGGGTCTGCGCGTCACAGCGCAAGCCGACAGCCCCGACGCCAAGTGCCCGCTGATCGGCGCCGTGCGCGTGCAGGGCGGTGAGGTGGCGCTGAGCAGCAGCTTCCTCGCCAGTTGTCCGCTGGCGGTGGCTTACGCGATGTTTGAACGGCATACCCTGCAACCCGCCGCACAGTCTGCTTACGGGCAGAGGGTCGCGCGGCTTGATCACCTCGGCAGCTTCGCCTGTCGCAATGTCTATAACCGCGAGAGCGGGGCGCTCAGCCGCCACGCCAGTGCCGATGCGCTGGACATCGCCGGCTTCCGTCTGGCGGACGGACGCAGCATCAGCGTGCTCAAGGACTGGCCGAAGCAAAATCAGGACGCGCAGTTTCTGCGGCAGGTGCGCGATGGCGCCTGCGAGGCGTTCAGTGTGGTGTTGAGCCCGGATTACAACGCCGCGCATCGCAATCACTTTCATGTCGATGTCGGACGCTGGAGCGTGTGTCGCTGAGGTGTCAGGCGGCGAGGCGCAGGTTCTGCAGGACGATCGGGCGCGCCCAGCCGTTGTCGAAGTCCAGTGCCTTCTGCTGCTCGACGATTTCTTCCGGCGGGAACGGCGGATAAGGTTTTTGCAGCAGGTCGAGATCGAATTCGGCAATCGGCAGATACAACGGCTTCTTCTGCGGTGCCGGGCCGGGCTCTGGCACCGGCTGACCATTGTTGATCACGATCGGCCGGACCCAGCTGCTGTCGAAATCCTGCTGCTCTTGCTGAGCCTTGAGTTCTTCTGGCGGGAACGGCGGGAACGGCTTGTCCAGCAGATCGGTTTCGAACTCGGCGATCGGCAGGAACAGCGGCTCCGGCGGGCGCACTTCGGTCTCGACCACATCGCACTGACGCTGCTCGACGATGTGCGCGTGCAACTCGCTGCCCAGGGTCGGTTCTTCCGGGCTGTTCAGGTCAACCGGTGGAAAGGTGCCACAGGCCGGCACCACATCACTCGTCTGTTCGGCCATCGCCTGGGCAAAGAAATCCTGCCACAGGTGACTGACGCCGCCCAATGCTTGAGTGTTATGACGGCTGAAGTCGCCCTTGGGCGAAATGTAGCCAATCGATGTGGGAAGAATGCCTGACATTTTTTTCGGTTGACGCTCAGCTCTGGCAAAATGCGCGTTGATTGGTTTATCGGCCACTTTTTGCCGATCCTTAACTTTTTTGAGCGTGTTTTCATGATTGAGCAACCCGCGGCCTGCCGCATCCATGTCCAGGCCCTCGGCCCGACGTTTGAAGCGCAGGCCGAGCAGTGGGCCAAGCGTCTGGGCCTGCCGCTGCAGGTGGACGACGGCGAGTTTGCCTTGCAGGTCGGCGAGCAGGGTCTGCAGCTGCAGCAGCTCGGTCCGGATGCACCGGGGCCGGTGCGGGTGGACTTTGTCGAGGGTGGCGCGGCGCACCGGCGTCTGTACGGCGGCGGCAGCGGGCAGATGATCGCCAAGGCGGTCGGCATCGCTCAAGGCGTGCGCCCGCGAGTGCTGGACGCCACGGCGGGGCTGGGCAAGGACGCGTTCGTGCTGGCCAGTCTGGGCTGCGAGATGAGCCTGATCGAGCGCCAGCCGCTGATCGGGGCGCTGCTGGAGGATGGTCTGGCGCGGGCGGCGGAAGATTTCGACGTGGCGCCGATTGTCGCGCGGATGAAGTTGCTCAAGGGCAACTCGATCGAAGTCATGCGCAACTGGGAGGGCGAGCCGCCGCAGGTGATCTACCTCGACCCGATGTTCCCGCATCGCGAGAAAACCGCGCTGGTGAAGAAGGAAATGCGCCTGTTCCGGCCGCTGGTCGGGGATGATCCGGATGCACCGGCATTGCTGGAGGCGGCGCTGGCATTGGCGACGCACCGGGTGGTGGTCAAGCGCCCGCGCAAGGCGCCGTGCATCGAGGGGCCGAAGCCGAGTCATGCGCTGGATGGTAAATCCAGTCGATATGACATCTACCCGAAGAAAGCGCTCAAGGGCTGAGACCGCGTCGCCTCAATCGCTGGCAAGCCAGCTCCCACAAGTTTTTGTGTCGTTCGCACAATTTGTGTTCAGCACGATCCCTGTGGGAGCTGGCTTGCCAGCGATGACGTCAGAACAGGCGCTAAAAAATCAGGGCCGATACGCCCGCATGAACAACCCTACCACCTCCTGCACATGACTCTCGGAAGCCTCTTCGCTCAGCGGCTCACCGCAGCAATACAGCAAACGAAAATTCCCCGCGCCCTTGAGCAGGCAGAAGAAATGCTCGGCCGCATTACGCGGCAGGTCGATGCTCAGCGCGCCGGTCTCGTCGATGCGTTTCAGCAGCCGCTCCATGCCTTGCACCATGCGCTCGGGGCCGGCCTCGAAGAAAATCTGTGACAGCTTCGGATCCTGGGTGCCCAGCGCCATCATCAAGCGATGCAGATTCACCGACTCGTCGCTGTTGATCAGTTGATGAAAGCCTCGGGCAATGTTCAGCAACACATTTTCCACGGGGATTCCGGCGGGCAATTCGAAGAACAGCGGTGGTAACTGCTCCTCGCATTTGGCCATCACCGCGGAGGAGAACAGCGTCTCCTTGTCGTTGAAGTGGCTGTAAACCGTCAGTTTCGACACGCCAGCCTCGGCGGCGACCGCGTCCATGCTGGTGTTGGCGTAGCCGTGACTCAGAAACAGGGTTTTCGCCGCGTCGAGGATTGCCCGGCGCTTGGCCGGATCCTTCGGACGGCCCGGGCCGTTTGGAGCTGAAAGATTGTTCGACATTCTTCGCTTTTAATACTGGACTGGTGAGTTTGCTATTAATACCATACCGGCCAGTATAAATATTCCAAGCACCATTAGCGAAAGGTCCGTCACCATGTTCCGCCATGCGTTGTCGTTTGCCGTGCCAGTCAGCCTGGCTGTTTTATTGTCCGCATGCGGTCAGGAAGAGGCGACGCAAGTCAGCGTTCGACCGGCCATGGTGGTGCAGCCAGAGCCTTCGGCGCAGGCGATGGAAAGTTATCCGGGCGAAGTTCGTGCCCGCTACGAACCCGATCTGGCGTTCCGCATTGGCGGCAAAGTCAGCCGACGACTGGTCGAGGAAGGCCAGCGCGTGAAGGCTGATCAACCATTGGCCGAACTCGATCCGCAGGATGTGCGCCTGCAACTGGAAGCCACCCGCGCACAGGTCGCCGCCGCCGAAGCCAATCTCAATCTGGTGCGCGCCGAGCGTGACCGCTACAAGACGCTGATGGATCGGCAGATGGTCAGTCGTTCCGCCTACGACAACGCGGAAAACCTCTACCGCTCCGGCGAAGCCCGCCTCAAGCAGATCAAGGCCGAATTCAACGTCTCGACCAACCAGGCCAGTTACGCCGTGTTGCGTGCGCCGCAGGACGGCGTGGTGGCCAAGCGTTCGGTGGAAGTCGGGCAAGTGGTTGCCGCCGGGCAAACCGTGTTCACGCTTGCCACCGATGGCGAGCGCGAAGTGTCGATCAGCCTGCCGGAGCAGAGCTTCGGGCGGTTCAAGGTCGGCCAGCCAGTCACCGTTGAACTGTGGACCCAGCAGAATCAGCGCTTCGCCGGGCAGATTCGTGAACTGTCGCCGGCAGCCGATCCGAAATCCCGCACCTTCGCCGCGCGCATCTCGTTCACCAGCGGCAAAGTCCCGGCTGAGCTCGGCCAGAGCGCCCGGGTGTTCGTGCAATCGACGGATGCCGTGCCGCTGTCGGTACCGCTCTCGGCGCTGACCGCAGAAAACGGCGCGACCTACGTCTGGGTCGTCAACGCCAACAACACCCTGAAAAAGACTCCAGTGCGTATCGGCCCGTTTGGCGAGAAAAGCGTGCCGGTGCTCGAAGGCCTGAATGCCAGCGACTGGGTAGTCGCCGCCGGGGTTCACGTATTGCTCGAAGGTCAGCAGGTGCGGCCTGTGGATCGCTCCAACCGTGTGGTCAATCTGGCGGACAAGGAGTAAGTCCCGATGCGCTTCAACCTTTCCGAATGGGCGCTGCGTAATCGCCAGATCGTACTGTTCCTGATGCTTTTGCTGGCCATCGTCGGCGCCTTGTCCTACACCAAACTCGGCCAGAGCGAAGACCCGCCGTTCACCTTCAAGGCCATGGTCATCCAGACCCGCTGGCCGGGGGCGACCGCGCAGGAAGTCTCGCGCCAGGTCACCGAACGCATCGAAAAGAAACTGATGGAAACCGGCGAGTACGAACGCATCGTGTCGTTCTCCCGCCCCGGTGAGTCGCAGGTGACCTTCATTGCCCGCGATTCGATGCATTCCAAGGAAATCCCTGACCTCTGGTATCAGGTGCGCAAGAAGGTCAGCGACATTCGCCAGACCTTGCCGCCGGATATTCAGGGACCGTTCTTCAACGATGAATTCGGCACCACGTTCGGCAACATCTATGCGCTGACCGGCGACGGCTTCGACTACGCGGTGCTCAAGGACTACGCCGACCGCATCCAGATCCAGCTGCAACGGGTCAAGGATGTCGGCAAGGTCGATCTGCTCGGTTTGCAGGACGAGAAAATCTGGGTCGAACTGTCCAACGTCAAACTCGCCACTCTCGGTTTGCCGCTGGCGGCCGTGCAGCAAGCGCTGCAAGAGCAGAACGCGGTGTCCACCGCCGGCTTCTTCGAGACCGGCAGCGAGCGCGTGCAATTGCGGGTTTCAGGGAATTTTCAGACGGTCGAGGAGATCAAGAACTTCCCGATCCGGGTCGGTGACCGGACGTTCCGCATCTCCGATGTCGCCGATGTGCGTCGAGGTTTCAACGATCCACCGGCGCCGCGCATGCGCTTCATGGGCGAAGACGCCATTGGCCTCGCCGTAGCGATGAAGGACGGTGGCGACATTCTGGTGCTGGGTAAAGCGCTGGAGGGCGAATTCTCGCGGCTGCAGAAAAACCTCCCGGCCGGCATGCAACTGCGCAAAGTTTCCGACCAACCGGCGGCGGTGAAAACCGGAGTCGGCGAGTTCGTCCAGGTGTTGGTCGAGGCGCTGGCGATCGTGTTGCTGGTGAGCTTCTTCTCCCTCGGCGTGCGCACCGGCATGGTGGTCGCGCTGACCATTCCGTTGGTGCTGGCGATGACCTTCGCCTGCATGTATTACCTCGGCATCGGTCTGCACAAGATCTCGCTCGGCGCGCTGGTGCTGGCGCTGGGCTTGCTGGTGGACGACGCGATCATCGCTGTGGAAATGATGGCGATCAAAATGGAACAGGGCTTCGACCGGATCAAGGCCGCAAGCTACGCCTGGACCAGCACCGCGTTCCCGATGCTCACCGGTACGCTGATCACCGCTGCCGGCTTCCTGCCGATCGCCACCGCGCAGTCCGGCACCGGCGAATACACCCGTTCGATCTTTCAGGTAGTGACCATCGCCTTGCTCGCCTCATGGGTGGCGGCGGTGATGTTCGTGCCGTATCTGGGGGAAAAACTCCTGCCGGATCTGGCAAAGATTCATGCGGCTAAACACGGCACAACTGACGGCCAAGCGGACCCTTATGGCACGCCGTTCTATCAACGGGTTCGACGTCTGGTGGAGTGGTGCGTGGCGCACCGCAAAACCGTGATCGTGCTGACGGTGGGGCTGTTCATCGCGTCGGTGATGCTGTTCCGTTTCGTCCCGCAGCAGTTCTTCCCGGCCTCCAATCGACTGGAGTTGATGGTCGATCTGAAACTCGCTGAAGGGGCATCGCTGGCCAACACCACGGCCGAGGTCAAACGCCTGGAAGCGCTGCTCAAGGATCACGCCGGCATCGATAACTACGTAGCGTATGTCGGCACCGGCTCGCCGCGTTTCTACCTGCCGCTGGATCAACAACTGCCGGCGGCGAGCTTCGCCCAGTTTGTGGTATTGGCGAAAAACATCGAAGAGCGCGAGACCCTGCGCACCTGGTTGATCGAGACCCTTAACGAGCAATTCCCGACTCTGCGTTCGCGGGTCACGCGTCTGGAAAACGGTCCGCCGGTTGGCTATCCGGTGCAGTTCCGCGTCACCGGTGAACACATCGAGGAAGTCCGTGCGCTGGCGCGCAAAGTGGCGGCCAAGGTGCGCGAGAACCCGCACGTGGTCAATGTGCATCTGGATTGGGAAGAGCCGAGCAAGGTGGTGTACCTGAACATCGATCAGGACCGTGCCCGGGCGCTCGGTGTGAGCACGGCCAATCTGGCGAAATTCCTCCAGAGTTCGCTGACCGGCTCGAGTGTCAGCCAGTACCGCGAGGACAACGAGTTGATCGAGATTCTGCTGCGCGGCACGGTGCATGAACGCACTGAGTTGTCGCTGCTGCCGAGTCTGGCGGTGCCGACCGATAACGGTCGCAGTGTGGCGTTGTCGCAGATTGCCACGCTGGAATACGGCTTTGAGGAAGGGATCATCTGGCACCGTAATCGTCTGCCGACCGTGACAGTGCGGGCGGACATTTATGGCAAGGAGCAGCCGGCCACGCTGGTCAAGCAGATCGAGCCGACGCTGGACCCGATCCGTGCCGAATTGCCTGACGGGTATCTGCTGGAGGTTGGCGGCACGGTAGAGGATTCGGAGCGTGGGCAGAAGTCGGTGAATGCCGGGGTGCCGATGTTCATCGTGGTGGTGCTGACGCTGCTGATGGTGCAACTGCGCAGTTTCTCGCGCACGGCGATGGTGTTTCTGACGGCGCCGCTGGGGTTGATCGGGGTGGTGTTGTTTCTGATGGTGTTCCGCCAGCCGTTCGGGTTTGTGGCGATGCTGGGGACGATCGCGCTGTCGGGGATGATCATGCGTAACTCGGTGATTCTGGTGGATCAGATCGAGCAGGATATTGCCTCTGGTCTTAAGCCTTGGCAGGCGATTATCGAGGCGACGGTGCGGCGGTTTCGGCCTATTGTCTTGACGGCGCTGGCGGCGGTGCTGGCGATGATTCCTTTGTCGCGCAGTGTGTTTTTCGGGCCGATGGCGGTGGCGATCATGGGGGGGTTGATTGTGGCTACGGCTTTGACGCTTTTGTTTTTGCCTGCTTTGTATGCGGCCTGGTTCCGGGTGCGTCGGGAGGGGTGAGGCTTTTTTGGACTTGGCGGCCTTTGGGCCGACCAGGTTCCTGGGGTTTTGGGTGTATATCCGTTGCTTCGGGTGGTGCCACTGGCGGTTTCGCCCTTACGGCGACTCCCTTTGGCAAACGCCCCAAAGGAAGCAAAGGTCTTGGCCCCGGCGTACGGCCCTCGCCTAGGCTCGGGTTCCTTCGTTGCGGGGCTCATCCGGGGGCATCGCCTCCGGTTTGCTTCGCTGCACCTCCTCTCGATGTGTTTGGCTGCGCCAAACGGTCGCTGCGCTCCCACCCCCGGATAAACCCCTCCACTCAGCCTGCCGAAGGGGCCGGCACGGCAAGATCAAGAGCTTTCGGCGAGCTGACACTCGGCCATTTGAGTGGTGAAAAGCATGCGGTTTGTCTGGACTGCTTTGCTTTTCTGTGGACGCTGGCTTGCCAGCGATGGCGGCCTGACAGCCGACCAGGCTCTAACTGACTCACCCAATCCCACCGTAGGAGTGAGCCTGCTCGCGATGGCGGCCTAGTAGCCGACCAATCTCCAACTGCCTGCACCCAATCCCACTGTAGGAGTGAGCCTGCTCGCGATGGCGGCCTAGTAGCCGACCAATCTCCAACTGCCTGCACCCAATCTCACTGTAGGAGTGAGCCTGCTCGCGATGGCGGCCTAGTAGCCGACCAATCTCCAACTGCCTGCACCCAATCCCACTGTAGGAGTGAGCCTGCTCGCGATGGCGGCCTGACAGTCGACCAATCTCCAACTGACCGCAGCCAATCCCATTGTGGGAGCTGGCTTGCCAGCGATGGCGGCCTGACAGCCGACCAATCTCCAACTGCCTGCACTCAATCCAACTGTGGGAGCGAGCTTGCTCGCGAAGAGGCCCGCCCAGCCATCCAACCTCTTTGGTCTGTTTAAAAATGTTCCAGATAACCAGAACCTTCCCACAAGGTTTTCAGGTTGCCCGTCGGAAGCGCGATCTCTAGCCTGAGTCTGTCGCTGCAAAAATCAGCGACCGGGTTTCGCAGCCCGGTTAAACTTCAGACGCACAGCGTCCACCATCCGAAAGCGGGCGCTTTTTTATGCCCGTGTCATGGCGGTTGTGCGCGGGATACCTTCGGGTATGCCGGGTGCCTGAAGTCCCGGTCTGCGAACCTGCGTACAGCTGCCACCCTACATTCGTTTCGCAGCGAATGGTGGCGGCTCCACTACTTCAGGAGTTCCACCATGTTCAAACACACCCCGAATCCCCCAGAATCCGAACCCGAAACCACCCCCGAGCGGCCAACCGATCCCGTTTCCCCCTACGCCTTCCTCGATTCGCGCAAGCTCCACGACGCAGCCCTGCGTGCGCTCGATCACTACCTGCTGCCCGAGGCTGAAAAACAGCCCAAGCCTGCCACTCAGCCCAGCACAATCTTCACTGTCCTCCCCGAAGTCGATTCCGAAACCCTGCTGGCCCATGCCTGTGAAACGCTGGCCTCGGCCAATGTCATGGCCAGTGAGTTGGCGTTTACCCTGAGCGGCCCGACGTGCAGTCAGCTTCTCGGTATTCAGCAGATGATTTCGCTCGCTGAGCTGTCGGTAAACCGCGTCCTCGATCAAGTCGATCCGCAAGGCTGACACGCAACAAAAAGCCCGCTGACCATTACCGGTTCAGCGGGCTTTTTCGTGCAGCGGCAAGAATTACAAAGTGCCGAACACCTTCTTCGCCAGACCCGTCGCTGCAGCAGCGGGATTCTTGCGGATGGTTTCTTCCTGTTTGCCGATCATTTCGAACAGGCCATTGAGCGCTTGTTCGGTGACGTAGTTTTCGACGTTGGCGCTTTTCGCATCCACCACGCCCAGGGTCGCGGCCTGGCCGGCGAAGGCGTTGTACTTTTGCGCTACGCCGACTTTGTCAGTGGCTTGTTTGACGATGGGCAGGAACTTGGCGCGGATCTGTTCGCGGCTGGTCTTGTCCAGGTATTGGGTGGCCGAGTCGGTGCCGCCGCTGAGGATGCCCTTGGCGTCGGCCACGGTCATTTTCTTCACGGCGTCGACGAGGATCGGCTGGGCCTGGGTCACGGCGCTTTCTGCGGCCTTGTTCATCGCGGTTTCGAGTTCGTCGACCTGGGCGCCCATGCCGAAGGCTTTCATCTTGCCGGCGACTTTGCCGAGTTTGCCCGGCAATTCGATTTTCACCTCCGGGTTGTTGCTGAAACCGCCCGGGGTGCCGAGTTGTTTGACGGCGATTTGCGCGCCTTGGGTCAGGGCGTCCTTGAGGCCGCCGGTGGCGTCTTGTTGCGAGAGGTCGCTGAGCGACAATGCCAGAGCGCTGGCAGAGATCATCAGGCCCGCGCACAGGCCGGCGAGGCGAAGGGTAGGGCGGAACATGGCGGCTTCCTTGAAAGACAATTAGCGAATCGCGTCGACGCGGATTTTCAGCGGCTGCGGATCGTTGCCGTCCAGTTGCACGGCGTGATTCTCGGTGGTGATGAACATCAGCTCGCCGTTGACTTCAATGCGCGCGCTGACCGAGTAGCGGTGACCGGGTTTGACCTGGGCCGGATCGTAACTCAAGTGGAACGGCAGCGGCACCTGACCTTTGACCGGGCCTTTCTGTTCGTCGAGGACCACCGCCGGGGCGTCGGCCAGCGACACGTCCTGCAGGCTCACGCTCAAAGTCGCGCTCGGTGGCAGGGCGATGCGTTGCAGGTAGAACACTTCGCCATCGAGGCCGACTTTGCCGGCGGGGGTGGTCGACTGGCAGGCGCTCAACAGGGTGGCTGCGGCGAGAAGGGTGAGTTTTTTCATCGGGACCTCTGAGACTTTTGCGCCGGAAGAATCCCGGCGCCGAAGCAAATCTAGCGGATTTTGGCGCCAGCGTCAGTGAACAAACGTAAGGGCTTTTCCAGCCACTGCATTAATTTTTTAAACGACAGCGCGCTTGTATTGGGCACCGCGGGAACCAGCTCTACTTGTTCAGGCGAAATCTTGAGACGTTGATGGTAGCGGTTTTCAATACCTGTCAGTGCATAGCGCTTACCGGGTACAACGCGGTCAGGATCATATTTCAGATAAAACCCGGAGACTGATTGTTCGTCCTGTTTGACACTGACCAGCTCAACGTCGGGAGACTCTGCTTCATGCAGACTGATGGTGACCGCTTCTTCTGGCGCAACAACCTCTGCCTCTTGAGCTTCGACATACAGAAGCCCGATCGGGCTCAGGTGCAAGGTCTGACGGTGGGGAGTGTTGTTGACAGTAACAAAGTAGTCCTGCTCGATCAGCAAGGGTATTTGGTCATGAAGGATCTGGACATTGACTTGGTACCTGACCCCTACATCGCCGTAGTGATGAGGGAAGTCAAATTTCCAGCCGGCGTCGTAGATCGAAGCACGGTGCCAGTCCTTGATGTTAATAGGCGATTGGGAATTGAATACTTTGACGCTGACAATGGTTTCATTAACGCCATCGGCAGGTGCGCGGAATTCGGGTGGTAGACGGAAGTCCAGGATTACTGCAGAAGTTTCTTCGATTAACAGGCTCATCTCGATATCCGTATCGTGATTGGTGGATTGAGCCTATTAATCCATGAATCAACTAACGGGGCCATTGAAGTGTGCGCCCGTTAGTTGTCAGCAAGTTTCAGACTTGTGGCGTATCTGCTGTTTCGGCGGCATCTTCACTGCGATGCAAGGCCACCTGACGAATCGACAGACGAATCTCCGCCGGCAACACGCGTTTGGCTGCGCCTTCGGCCAGTTCGCCGAGCAGTTCGTGATAGCTCAACTTGCCGGCTTCGTCGCGGCGCAGCACGTCCAGATCGAGCATCGTCTGGATGAAGTGGCGGAACAGGCTCTTGTCGAAGAACTCCGGGGCGTTCAAACCGTGGAGGATCGACAGGCGCTGGGCCATGACCGTGCACAGGTCTTCCAGTTCTTCGGCGCTGATGCTGTGCTGGCCGCTGTTGAGCAGCAGGGACACGGTCATGTAGAAACGCTGCAAGGTTTGCGCGATGCTTTTCGACAGCAGGGTCAGCAACACAAAGTGCCGCGAGCTTGGCGCCGGACGCATATACACGTCCTTCTCGAAACGCAGCAGGCCTTGCTCGACAAACGCTTCCAGCCATTGGTCGACCACGCCGTCCAGTTCGTCCAGCGACCAGCGAATGAACAGCTCCGCCTGCAGGTACGGATACAGCGCGCGGGTGTAGCGCAGGATCTGCTCGCGACTCATGCGCGAGGTGCTCTGGAAGAAGCTCGCCAGCAGCGCCGGCAGGGCGAAGATGTGCAGCACGTTGTTGCGGTAGTAGGTCATCAGGACGGCGTTCTGCTCGTCCAGATAAAGAATCTTGCCCAGCGCATCGTTCTGCTCGGACAGCAGATCCATGTCCTTCACATGCTCGATCAGCGCCCGACCATCGCCTTCGGGCAACGTGGTGTGCGGCGAGTACGGGACTTTGCGCAACAGCGCCAGATACAGATCCAGCACCCGCGCCATGGCCCGATCGTCCAGTGCCAGGCGGGTGGTCGAGAGCAGCGCCAGCGCCACCAGATTGACCGGGTTGATCGCCGCGGCTTCGTTCAAGTGCTGCGCGACTTTTTCGCCGAGTCGGTTGGTGGTCTCGTTGAGCCACGCCGGTTTGTATTGCGGGCCGAGTTCCTGTTGGCGCCAGTCTGGCTGTTCGCTGTCGAGAAATTCCGCCAGTTTGATCGGCTCGCCGAAGTTCACCGCGACCTGACCGAAGCGCTGCTTGAGCGCGCCGATGACTTTGAAGATGTCGAAGATCGACTCTTTCTTCTTGCTTGCACCGCGCAGTTCGCCGAGGTAGGTGCGACCTTCCAGCACGCGCTCGTAACCGATGTACACCGGCACGAAGACGATCGGCATCCGCGATGAACGCAGGAAGCTGCGCATCGTGATCGCGAGCATCCCGGTTTTCGGTTGCAGCATGCGCCCGGTGCGCGAGCGGCCGCCCTCGACGAAGTATTCGACCGGGAAACCTTTGGTGAACAGGGTGTGCAGGTATTCGTTGAACACCGAGGTGTACAGCGGATTGCCCTTGAACGTGCGGCGCATGAAGAACGCGCCGCCACGGCGCAGCAGGCTGCCGATCACCGGCATGTTCAGGTTGATCCCGGCGGCGATGTGCGGCGGGGTCAGGCCGTTGCGAAACAGCAAGTACGACAGCAGCAGGTAGTCGATGTGGCTGCGGTGGCACGGCACGTAGATCACTTCGTGACCCTGGGCGACCTTCTGCACGCCTTCGATGTGGTTGACCTTGATCCCGTCGTAGATCTTGTTCCAGAACCAGCTCAGCACCACTTCGAGGAAACGGATCGCGGTGTAGGTGTAGTCCGAGGCGATCTCGTTACCGTAGCGCAGGGCCTGGGCCTTGGCTTTTTCCGGGGAGATGTTCTCGCGTTCGGCTTCGTCGAGGATCGCTTGCTTGACCAAGGGCTGGTTGAGCAAGCCCTTGACCAAGTTACGGCGGTGGGAAATGTCCGGGCCGATCACGGCGGCTTTCAGATTGCGGAAGTGCACGCGCAGGATGCGCTGGGCCATGCGCACGGTGCGTTCGTGGCCCTTGTTGTGCTCGATTAGTTCGCGCAGGTGGATCGGCGCCGAGAACTGCACGCGGGTCTTGCGCCCGAGGACGATGATGCTCAGCAGGCGACGCAGACGCCCGGTGACCGCCCAGCTGTCGGCGAACAGCAGCTTCCACGGACTGTTTTCGCTGTCCGGCGACTGGCCCCAGAACACGCTGACCGGAATGATCTGCGCGTCTTCGGCGGCGTTCTGGGTCAGGGCGCTGACCAGACGGGTCAGGGTCGGCGGTGCGCCGCGCTTGTCCTGCCGGCCGAGCCAGTCCGGATCCGGCGTCAGATAGAAAAACGCGGCTGGTTCGATCAACGGCCCGACGGACACCGGCAGCACCGGGCGCGGCAGGCCGGCCTTGGTGCACTCGGTGTCGACCACCGCCAGATCGGTGAGCGAAGGGTTTTGCAGGACGTAGAACACCGGACGACTGCGGTCGAGGTTGAGGGTGAACGACGACTGGTTGATCGTCTCCGAGCGAACCCAGAGGTACAACAGTCGGCGCAAGGTGCCAAACACTAGACGGCGGAACGGGGAACGGGTCATACGGCTTCTGCGTGAGTTGATAAAACCGAGCAGATGCTCGGGGGCGGACAGTTTGCCGGATTCATCGAAAATCGGCAAAAAAGCGGCGAAGTAATCTCCTGTTGAGAGTTTTTGCGCCTGTCATATACTCGGCAATCTGTCGCCGGGGCCCTTTATGGACGTCGGGCGCAGGCTGACGTTCCGCAAAGGCTTTCCTGCGAAAAGCCTGTTCAATAATAAAAAAGGAGTATGAACAGATGGCAACACGTGAAACCGGCAATGTGAAGTGGTTCAACGACGCCAAGGGCTATGGCTTCATCCAGCGCGACGACGGGGTGGACGTGTTCGTGCACTACCGCGCGATCCGCGGCGAAGGGCATCGCTCGCTGACTGAAGGTCAGCAGGTTGAATATGCGGTGGTGACTGGCGAGAAGGGGTTGCAGGCTGAGGATGTGGTAGGTCTGTAGCGCAAACCTTCAGAACGCCAAAAACCATTGTAGGAGTGAGCCTGCTCGCGATTGCGTAGCACCAGTCGATATCAATGTTGACTGATGCACCGCAATCGTCGGAACGCCGCCCGGAGCAGGCTCACTCCTACATGGGATCTTCGTTTAAGCGGTTTTCCAGGTGATCTCTTCTTCACCATCGGCGCTGATGCGAATCCAGCGATCCGCCGTTTCCTCACCTTCTTCCTCGACCCAGGTGCCCGGCGCGCAACGCACTTCGACGTTCAGCGCGGCAAAGGCGGCGCGGGCGCAGGCGATGTCGTCGTCCCATGGGGTCGCATCGCTTTCCAGGTACAGGCTGTTCCACTTGCCCACGGCTTTCGGCAGCCAGGTCACCGGGATGTTGCCGGCCTTGCACTTGTAGGTCTGGCCTTTCTGTACCCAGTCGCTGCACGGGCCCAGAGCCTCACCGAGCCAGGCGGAAATCGCCTTGTGGTCGACGTCGGCGTCTTTCAGGTAAATCTCAATATCCGGTTGGCGCATGGATGTCCTCACTGCGGTTCTGAAAAATCCATTCGCGGATTTAGCCGGCCCCGGGCACTTGCCCGAGACCAAAAATTATTGAAGAACGAAATAATCGTAGCGCATCGACACGGTGGTCACGAACGGCTCGGGCTGTTCGATCACTGCGGCGCGGCGTTCGGCACTGGCGCGCCAGCCGTGGGGTGTCATCGCCAACAGGTTGGCGCGATCCTCGGGCTTGTCCAGCGTCAGTTGGAATTCCAGGGTTTCGCTGTGCGCCAGCGCCATGCCTTCGGGCACTAATGCCAGATGCTTGTCGTCGGTGTACTCGCGCACTTCGTCGTACAGGCGTTCGCGCAGTTCCATCAAGTGGCCGCTGGTCGGGCCGACCTTCATCAGGCCGCCGCCGACGCTGAGCAGGCGCTTGGCTTCCTCCCAGTCCAGCGGACTGAACACGCTGGCAAGAAACTGGCAACTGCCCGACGCCAACGGCACGCGGGCCATGCTGGCGATCAACCAGGTAAGCGCCGGGTTGCGCTTGCACGCGCGTTTCACCGCCTCGCGGGAGATGTCCAGCGCGTAGCCATCGGCATCCGGCAAAGCTTCGGCGATTTGTGCGGTGTAGTAACCCTCGCCGCAACCGATATCGACCCAGCGTGCCGGCACATAACTCGCCGCCAGCTCGGCCAGACGCTTGGCCACCGGCGCGTAATGCCCGGCGTTCAAGAAGTCGCGGCGTGCCTCGACCATCGCCTGATTGTCGCCAGGATCACGGCTGTTCTTGTGCTGTACCGGCAACAGGTTCAGGTAACCCTGACGCGCACGGTCGAAGCGGTGGCCGGCGGGGCAGACCACGCCGTTGTCCACCGCATTGAGCGGTTCACTGCAGATCGGGCACGCGAGCATCAGGCGAGCAACTTGATCAGGGTCTGGTAGTAGATCTCGGTCAGCACGTCGAGATCGGCCGCCAGCACACGCTCGTTGACCTGGTGAATGGTCGCGTTGACCGGGCCCAGCTCAACCACTTGGGTGCCCATGGTCGCGATGAAACGACCGTCGGATGTACCGCCGCTGGTCGACGCCTTGGTCTCGCGGCCGGTGATGTCCTTGATGCTCGACGACACCGCGTCGAGCAGCGCGCCCGGCTCGGTGAGGAACGGCAGGCCGGACAGCGCCCAGTCGATGTGCCAGTCCAGACCGTGTTTGTCGAGGATGTCGGCCACGCGTTTCTGCAGGCCTTCGACGGTGGATTCGGTGGAGAAGCGGAAGTTGAACACCGCCACCAGATCACCCGGGATCACGTTGGTCGCGCCGGTGCCCGAGTTGAGGTTGGAAATCTGGAAACTGGTCGGCGGGAAGAAATCGTTGCCGTGGTCCCAGTGCTCGGCGGCCAGTTCGGCCAGCGCCGGGGCGGCGAGGTGGATCGGGTTCTTCGCCAGGTGCGGGTAGGCCACGTGACCCTGCACACCGCGCACGGTGAGCTTGGCGCCCAACGAGCCGCGACGACCGTTTTTCACTACATCACCGACCAGCGTGGTGCTCGACGGTTCGCCGACGATGCACCAGTCCAGACGTTCCTTGCGCGCGACGAGACGTTCTACCACAGCCTTGGTGCCGTGGTGCGCCGGGCCTTCTTCGTCGCTGGTGATCAGGAACGCGACCTTGCCCTTGTGATTCGGGTAGTCGGCGACGAAGCGCTCGGCGGCCACGGTCATCGACGCCAGGCTGCCTTTCATGTCCGCCGCGCCACGGCCGCAGAGCATGCCGTGTTCGTCGATGACGGCGTTGAACGGGTCAATCTGCCAGGCGGTCACCGGACCGGTCGGCACCACGTCGGTATGGCCGGCGAAGCACAGCACCGGGCCGTCGTCATTGCCGTGGGTGGCCCAGAAGTTGTCCACATCCTCGATGCGCATCGGCTCAAGGGTGAAACCGGCATCGCCCAGGCGCTGCATCATCTGCTTCTGGCAATCGGCGTCGACCGGCGTCACGGACGGACGGCGGATCAGGTCGATGGCGAGTTGGAGGGTCGACGAAAGGTCGGCGTGGGCCGTCATGGGAAACTCCGGGAGCTTGAAATTGGGCTGGGGCCACTGTGGGAGCGAGCTTGCTCGCGAAAGCGGTGTATCAGGCAACTTAAGGGTTGAATGTTACAAAGCCTTCGCGAGCAAGCTCGCTCCCACAGGGATTGGGTTCGGTCGGTTACACCGCGTATCACGCCAAGCCCCGCAAAATGGCGGTTATCTTAAAGCAAAACGGCGACCATTGGCCGCCGTTTAGTGCTTCGAAGAAGAATTAGACGACAGGCGTCGGCTCAGGCGCAGCGGCCGGTTTCGGCAGCGACGAGAGGAACGCCATGATCAGCGCCGCGACGTACGGCAGCGACTGCACCAGCAGCATTGCGACCCAGAAACGCATGTCGTTGCTCGGTATGCCCTGCACCAGGTAGATCCCCAGCGCCGCGCCCCACAACAGCAGCATGATGAACAGCTCTTCGCGTGCCTCGGAAATCGCCACCCAGAAGCCGTGGTTGTCGGCGTTTTTCGGCGTGCGGAAGAACGGAATGCTGCTGGTGAAGAAGCCGTACAGCACCGCTTTGGCGATGGTGTGCGACAACGCCAGTCCGGCCAGTGCCGCGCAGAACGCATCCTTGAGGTTCACGCCGACGGCGCGACGGTAGAGGAAGATGATCTTGCCGACCTTGAACACGAACAGCGCCAATGGCGGGATGGCGAAAATCAGCAGCGGCGGATCGACCCGTTGCGGCACGATGATCATCGCCGCCGACCACAGCAGGGCGCCGACGGTGAAGAAGATGTTCATGCCGTCCGCGACCCACGGCAGCCAGCCCGCGAGGAAGTGGTAACGCTGGCCACGGGTCAGCTCGGTGTCCTTGCCGCGCAGCAGGCTGCGGGTGTGGCGCTTGATGATCTGGATTGCGCCGTAGGCCCAGCGGAAACGCTGCTTCTTGAAGTCGATAAACGTATCCGGCATCAGACCCTTGCCGTAACTATCGTGGTAATACGCCGCCGACAGGCCTTTTTCGAACACGCGCAGACCGAGTTCGGCGTCTTCACAGATGCACCAGTCGGCCCAGCCCAGCTCTTCCAGAACCGAACGCCGGGTCATGGTCATGGTGCCGTGCTGGATGATCGCGTCGCGGTCGTTACGGGTGACCATGCCGATGTGGAAGAAGCCTTTGTATTCGGCGTAGCAGAGCTTCTTGAAAGTACTTTCGTTCTGGTCGCGGTAGTCCTGCGGCGACTGCACCACGGCGATTTTCGGATCGGCGAAGTGCGGCACCATGTGCTTGAGCCAGTTCGGGTGCACGCAGTAGTCGGAGTCGATCACCGCGATGACTTCGGCGTCCTTGGCGGTGTGCGGAATCAGGTAGTTCAGCGCGCCGCCCTTGAACCCGGCCAGGGGCGATACGTGGAAGAACTTGAAACGCGGGCCGAGGGTTGCGCAGTAGTCACGCACCGGCTCCCACACGGCCGGGTCTTTGGTGTTGTTGTCGATGATCAGGACTTCATAGTCCGGGTAATCGAGAGCGGCCAAGGCGTCGAGGGTCTGTTTGACCATGTCCGGCGGCTCGTTGTAGCAGGGCACGTGAATCGAGACTTTCGGCCGGTAGTGCGAATCACCGATCACCGGCAGGAATTCCCGCCGACGCTTGTGAATCCACACCGCTTCGGCCAGTTCGTGGGCCTCGGTCAGCAGCACGATGAACACCCCGAGCGCACCGAGCGCCAGGAGGAAACCCACCGTCAGGCTGAACCACGTGCTGTATTGCTGGCTGTAGTCATAGCCGATCCACACCAGCACCGAGCCGCAAAGGAACGCGATAAAGGTCAGGAAGGTCCGGCCACGCTGGCGCAGGGCCGAGCCGTCGATCATCAGCAGGGTCAGCGACAGCAGTGCCAAGACCACCGAGCCGATGGCCAGCACGCGCCATTGCGGGATGGCGACGACCGGGCCTTCGAAGTTGAATTTCTGCTGGCGCGCGGCGTTGAACACGCCCCAGTAAGCGCCCACCGAACCTTCATCACTGGCCTTCCACGGCTGGTCGAAGGCTTCGATCACGAAGTAGTTGAAGCCCTGACGGTTGAGTTTGTTGACCAGCGTGCGCAGGTAGATCGCCTGATCCGCCGGCGACGCATCGGCGCCACCGCGCATGCGACCGTTGCTCGGCCAGCCGACTTCGGACAGCAGCAACGGTTTTTTCGGGAACAGCTTTTTCAGGTCGCGGGCGCGGTCGAAAACAAACTGCCCGGCCTTGTCCACCGGAATGAATTCCCAGTACGGCAGCACGTGCGCGGCGATCAGGTCGACGTGCTTGGCAAGTTGCGGGTATTTTTCCCAGATATGCCACTGTTCGGAGGTTGTGACCGGTACTTTCACCGCTGCGCGAACACGATCCAGCAGGACGATCAGTGCCTCGGGAGTGATCTCCTCTCGAAACAATGCTTCGTTACCAACCACCACGCGAACAACACTGCGCGAAGAGTTCGCCAGTTCGATGGCTTTCGCGATCTCGCGCTCGTTGCGTTCCTGATCGGGGCTGATCCAGATCCCGAGGGTCACGCGCAGACCGAACTCTTCCGCCAGTTTCGGGATGTCCTGCAGCGAACCGTCGACCGAGTAGATGCGGATGTTGTCCGTCAGCTTGCTCATGATCTCCAGGTCGCGGCGCATTTCGTCGTCAGTCGGATACTGATCCTTCTGTGGGAATTGGCCCTGCTGAAATGGCGAATAGGAGAAACCGGAGATCTGCTCCGGCCAGTTGGGCGCGGAGACCGGGCGGTTGATCAGCGCCCAGAAACCGGTGAACAGGGCGGCGATTGCCAGAACCACCACCAGGTTGAGACCAAATTTACGCGATGACATAGCTATTTCGGGTTCCAAAGGCTGTGGAACGAAGGAACGGTTCGGCTTACGCCAAAAGGGCGCGAATCCTACACCGGCAGTTCACTGGTCGTACACCGGACAGGGAAATGCCCGATGTTGGGCAGTCCAACCTGATTTAAGTTCTTTAGTAACAGCTTGTAAGAGAAAACTTTGTTGTTCAGTTATAGCAATTCCCAGTGGCGAGGGAGCTTGCTCCCGCTGGACTGCGAAGCAGGCCGCTTTTTGAGGGCCGCTTCGCGACCCAGCGGGAGCAAGCTCCCTCGCCACAAAGGTTGTGTGAAAACGGCTGTGGTTGCCGTTCATAGCGTCAAAGATGCTCTTGGCCGCCGACGGCCCTATAATGCGCGCCGGTTTTTGGGGTAATGGTCATGAGTACAGAAGATCCACGGTTTGCAGGCATCGCCCGTTTGTATGGCATCGAGGGCCTCGAGCGCCTGCGTGCGGCCCATGTGGCGATTGTCGGCGTCGGTGGTGTCGGTTCCTGGGCGGCGGAAGCCATGGCCCGCTGTGGCGTCGGCGAAATTTCGCTGTTCGACCTCGATGACGTCTGCGTCAGCAACGCCAACCGCCAGTTGCACGCGCTGGACAGTACCGTCGGCAAACCCAAGGTCGAGGTGATGGCCGAGCGTCTGCGCGGGATCAACCCGGACTGCACCGTGCATGCGGTGGGGGATTTCGTTACCCGCGACACCATGGCCGAATACATCACGCCGAACATCGACTGCGTGATCGACTGCATCGACGCGGTCAACGCCAAGGCTGCGCTGATCGCCTGGTGCAAACGTCGCAAGATTCAGATCATTACCACTGGCGGTGCCGGTGGGCAGATCGATCCGACGCTGATTCAGGTCTGCGACCTCAACCGCACGTTCAACGATCCGTTGGCCTCGAAAGTGCGTTCGACGTTGCGTCGCGACTATGGCTTCTCGCGTACCGTGACCCGCCATTACAGCGTACCGTGTGTGTTTTCCACCGAGCAACTGCGCTATCCGAAACCGGATGGCAGCATCTGTTTGCAGAAGAGTTTTGTCGGCGACGGGGTGAAGCTCGACTGCGCCGGCGGGTTTGGCGCGGTGATGATGGTCACGGCGACGTTCGGCATGGTCGCGGCGACCAAGGCAGTGGACAAGATTGTGGCGGGTGTGCGGCGGCCGGCGGATAGGGGCAAGCCTCAGGTCTGATCTGTGAGGCTGATGCCCTCATCGCTGGCAAGCCAGCTCCCACAATTCCCTTGTAGGAGCTGCCGCAGGCTGCGATCTTTTGATCCTGATTTTTAAAAAGCAAGATCAAAAGATCGCAGCCTGCGGCAGCTCCTACAGGGTGGTGGCCAGTTCATTCATGCGCTTGAGCACGGCATTCAAGCCATTGCTGCGCGACGGCGATAGCTGACGCGAAAGTCCCAGCTGATTGAACCAGTCCGGCAAGTCCACCTGCTGCAACTCGCCAGCGCTCAAACCGTTGACCCGCAACAGCAGCAACGCCACCAATCCGCGAATCATCCGCGCATCGCTGGCAGCGCTGAACTGCCAGTGGCCGTCCTGCAATTCCCCCACCAGCCACACCTGACTCTCACAGCCATGCACCCGGTTGGCCTCGCATTTGTCCGCGTCATCCAGCGGTGGCAGACGATCGCCAAACTGCATCAGCAACCGTGCGCGTTGTTCCCAACCGGCAGCATTCTGAAAAGTCAGCAACGCTTCGGCGGCGGCCAGCGGCAGGCTCATCGCAGCAACTCCAGGGCCTGATCCAGCGCTTCGAAGAAACGTTCCAGATCCTCGGAATCGTTGTACAGCGCCAGCGACACACGGATCGCGCCCGCCAGTTCGAAGCTTTTCAGCAACGGCATTGCGCAATGATGCCCGGCGCGCACGGCGATGCCTTGCTCGGTCAGCAGGTGCGCCAGATCGGCGTTGTGCACACCTTCGACAACAAAACTCGCCAGCGCCAATTGCGGCTTGCCCAGCAGGCGAATGCCGTTACGCGCGGCGAGGCCTTGCAGCAGATAGGCGTGCAGCGCCGCTTCGTGGGCCGACACCGCGTCCTGATCCAGCCCGGCCAGATAGTCGAGGGTCGCGCCGAGGCCGATCACGCTGGCAATCGGCGGCGTACCCGCCTCGAAACCCAGCGGGGCAGGGCGGAAGCGTGAATCGTGATAGTTGGCTTCCAGCACCATTTCGCCGCCGAACTGCCACGGCTGCAGTTGCTCAAGTGCGGTGTTGCGCCCGAACAGCACGCCGAGGCCATCGGGGCCGTACAGCTTGTGGCTGGAAAACACATAGAAGTCGCAACCCAGCGCCTGCACGTCGTGGCGACCATGCACCACACCTTGGGCGCCATCGACCACGGTCAGCGCGTTGTGCGCCTTGGCCATCGCCAGCAGCGCCGGTAACGGTTGCCAGGCACCGAGCACGTTGGACAGCTGGCTGACCGCCAGCAAGCGGGTGCGCGGGGTGATCAGGCGCACGGCGGCGCCGAGGTCGATCACCCCGTCGGCGTCCAGCGGCAGGATCACCAGTTTCAGCTCGCGACGCTGTGCCAGTTGCTGCCACGGCAGCAAGTTGGCGTGATGCTCCAGGGCGCTGATGACAATCTCATCGCCCGGGCGGAAAAGATGTTCCAGGCCATAGGCCAAGAGATTCAGCGCACTGGTGGCGCCGTGAGTGAAGACGATCTGCCCGCTGTCACCGGCATTCAGCCACTGGGCAACCTTGAGCCGACTGTCTTCGAACGCCTGCGTGGCGTGGGCGCCGGGCAGGTGCTGCGCGCGATGCACATTGGCCGCGCCATTGGCGTAGTAATGCGTCAGTGCGTCGAGCAGGGCCTGGGGTTTTTGCGTGGTGGCGGCATTGTCCAGATAGGTCTGGTCTTGCCGTTGCAGGGCGGCGATGGCCGGAAAGTCGGCGCGCCACGGGGAGGGAATCATCATCTGTTCAGCCCTGTGAACTTGGGCGGGGTGTACGCCAGACTTGTAGGAGTGAGCCTGCTCGCGATAGCGTCCGCAAGGACGCCAAAAGCATCGCGAGCAGGCTCACTCCTACAATGGATCGTCTAAACGCTTAGTTGTGAGCGTGCAGCGCTTCGTTCAGCTCGATCGCCGATTTGTGGGTTTTGCACTCCACGGCACCGGTTTCCGAATTGCGACGGAACAGCAGGTCAGTCTGACCGGCCAGCTCACGCGCCTTCACAACCTTGACCAGGTTGTTGTGCTCGTCGAGCAGCGCGACCTTGGTGCCGGCGGTCACGTACAGGCCCGACTCGACGGTGTTGCGGTCGCCCAACGGAATACCGATACCGGCGTTGGCGCCGATCAGGCAGCCTTCGCCAACCTTGATCACGATGTTGCCGCCGCCCGACAGGGTGCCCATGGTCGAGCAACCGCCGCCCAGGTCCGAGCCCTTGCCGACGAATACGCCAGCGGAAACGCGGCCTTCGATCATGCCCGGGCCTTCGGTGCCGGCGTTGAAGTTGATGAAGCCTTCGTGCATCACGGTGGTGCCTTCGCCCACGTAGGCGCCCAGGCGCAGACGTGCCGCGTCAGCGATACGCACACCGGCCGGCACCACGTAGTCGGTCATTTTCGGGAACTTGTCCACCGAGAACACTTCCAGCAGCTCGCCACGCAGACGCGCTTCGAGTTGCATCTCGGCCAGTTCGCTCAGGTCGATTGCGCCCTGGCTGGTCCAGGCCACGTTCGGCAGCAGCGGGAAGATCCCGGCCAGGCTCACGCCGTGCGGCTTGACCAGACGATGCGACAGCAGGTGCAGCTTGAGGTAGGCCTCTGGCGTCGAGGTCAGCTGTGCGTCTTCGGCCAGCAGGGTGGCGACCAGCGGTTTGTGGCTCTCGGCCAGACGGGTCAGCAGTTTGCCTTGAACGGCGTCGATGCCTTTGACCGCTTCAGCCAGTTGCGCCGCCTGCGCGGTGGTGAAGGTGATGGCCTGGTTGCCTTCGGTGTAGCCGAGGATCGGCGCAACGGCAGCGACCAGTTCGGCCGACGGGTTGAGCAGTGGCTGGGCGTAGAACACTTCCAGCCACGCGCCTTGACGGTTCTGAGTGCCGACACCAAAGGCGATGCTGAACAGAGAGTTGGACATGTGAATACCTCTAGCAATAAGTGACGGGCTGCTTACTTGAGTGCGGCCGCGTAGATGTCTGGCTTGAAGCCAATCAGGGTTCGGTCACCGAGATCGAGCACCGGGCGCTTGATCATCGAGGGTTGAGCGAGCATCAGTTCGATGGCTTTCGACTGGTCGAGATCGGCTTTACGTTCGTCGTCGAGTTTGCGAAAGGTCGTGCCTGCACGGTTCAACACCGTTTGCCAGCCGTGCTCGTCACACCATTGGGTCAGGTGCTCACGGTCGATGCCGGCGGTTTTGTAATCGTGGAAGTCGTAGCTGACAGCGTGTTCATCGAGCCAGGTGCGCGCCTTCTTCATGGTGTCGCAGGCTTTGATGCCGAAAAGGTGCAACGTTTTACTTGAAACGGTCAAGGAATCGCCCCCTTTACAGGTGCTGGAAAAAAATGGTGTCGGATTATGCCATGACCAAAGCGTTTCGCGGCGCCCGGCTTCATTTGGCAATGCAAAACCCTGTGGGAGCGAGCTTGCTCGCGAAGGGGGCGTGTCAGTCAAAATCTCTGTTAATGACAAACCGTATTCGCGAGCAAGCTCGCTCCCACATTGGAATGGCGTTGCGGGCGTGCGACATAGGTGCAAACGCCAGACGCATGCTAAGCGGCTAATATGGCAGTTCAACGCTGTCGATTGTCTGAGATTTCCGCTTTATGCAAACCGCTTACACCGTCCTGATCCTGCTGATGCTGGTCAGCGTCTCGCGTCTGGTAGGACGGGTCATCCCGCTGCCGCTGCCCCTCGTGCAAATCGCTGCCGGTGCCTTGCTGGCCTGGCCGACACTGGGCCTGCACGTCGCGCTGGACCCCGAACTGTTCCTGTTTCTGTTCCTGCCGCCGCTGCTGTTTTCCGACGGTTGGCGCATGCCCAAACGCGAGTTCTGGCACCTACGTGGGCCGATCCTGACGCTGGCGGTCGGGCTGGTGCTGTTCACCGTGGTCGGCGCCGGGTACTTCATTCACTGGCTGCTGCCGAGCATTCCGCTGCCGGTGGCCTTCGCGCTGGCCGCCGTGCTGTCGCCGACCGATGCCGTGGCGGTCTCGGCGATCTCGCAGAACCGCTTGCCGACGCCGCTGATGCACATCCTGCAAGGCGAGGCGCTGATGAACGATGCGTCGGGTCTGGTGACGTTCAAGTTTGCCTTGGTGGCGGCGGTGACCGGGGTGTTCTCGCTGGCCAATGCCAGCCTGACGTTCGTGCTGGTGGCGGTCGGGGGCTTGGCCGTCGGTGTCGCGCTGAGCTGGCTGGTCGGGCGCTTGCGCGCGTGGATGATCGCCCGTGGCTGGGACGACCCGGCCACCCACGTGGTGTTCATGTTGTTGCTGCCGTTCGCCGCCTATGTATTGGCCGAGCGACTGGGCGCTTCGGGGATTCTGTCGGCCGTCGCGGCGGGCATGATGCAGAGCTGGCTCGATCTGTTGCCCCGACAGACCAGCACCCGCCTGCTCAATCGCAGTGTCTGGTCGCTGCTGGAATTTGCCTTCAACGGCCTGATCTTTCTGCTGCTGGGCCTGCAACTGCCGGACATCATCAAAGCGGTGGTCAGCCACGAACCGACGCTGTGGCCGACGCTGCTGTACCGCGGCCTCGACGTGGTGGCGATTTTCCTTGCCCTGGTGCTGTTGCGCTTTATCTGGGTGCAAAGCATCTGGCGCTTGTCAGTGCTGTTGCGCCGTTTGCGCGGCAAGGGCGACCTGACGCAAGTGCCAACCGCGCGATCCTGCTGGCTGTTGACCGTTGGCGGGGTGCGCGGGGCGGTGACGCTGGCCGGTGTGATGTCGGTGCCGATGTTGATGGGCAGCGAGGCGTTCCCCGAGCGTGATCTACTGATCTTCATCGCCGCCGGGGTGATTCTGTTGTCGCTGATTTGTGCCTGCATCGCCTTGCCGTTGCTGCTGCGCGGCATCGAGAAAAGCCCGGACGACAAGCGTCGTCAGGAAGTGCGCGATGCCTGGCGCAAGACTGCCGAGGCGGCGATCCATGCGCTGGAAACCGAAGAGGTCGCGCCGCAGGATGCCGCCCAAGCCGCGCTCTCGGCGGAACTCAAGGCACGGATCATGTCCGAGTATCGCCATCAACTCGAGGTGTTCAACGATTCTGCAGAGGCGCAGGCGCTGGCGTTCCAGATGGACCTGCTCGAACGCCGTCTGCGGCTCAAGGCGCTGCGTGCGCAGCGCCTTGAGCTCTATAGTCTCAGCCGTCAGCACCAGATCGGGGACGACGTGTTGCGCGAAGTATTGGCAGACCTGGATTTAAGCGAAGCGAATCTGGGACAGGTCAAATAGCTGTTCGCTGTCGGATGATCTTACTGACTTGTTGCTGCCGGATAGGGATAGGCCTTCGCCATGAAGGCTTTATCCTTGTCGCTCAAACTGAAATTTAAAAGGTTCTGGAAGTCGCCTTGTGTCCAGGACTGATAAATGACGTAGTGCATGATCGATTTTCGGTCGTACTCCGAATAAATGCTCGCGCTGGGATCTGCACGATCCAGATACCATTGGTGCAGTCTTTTACGCGTCTCTCTGCCTTGAGCGTCATCATCTTCCGGATTTTCGGTGATTCCATGCAGCGCGTAGATGGCTGGTTTGTCCCAGGGAATATCTGCCACGGGATTGGTCTGTTCATGCTCCGCGCCCAGCATATGACCGAACTCATGCATGACATTGGCGGCAAAGTAACGTGGCAGGCTCGGATGCGGCCAGAGTTTCATGGTCGGCTCATCGGGATATAACAGGGCATCCGTACCTATCCGAGACGAAAACGTTCCTTCTTCACTGAGTATGCGGATGTCGCCTGCTTCACCCTCGACGAAATCGAACCTCAGGTTGATGTGCGGCAACCAGTTGCTGGCAGCGGCGATGGTCGCATCCTTGAATGCCTGCGTGCCGTTGAGGAAGGCGATGCGCAGTGTGCTGCCAGGCGTCCAGAATTTTGCCGGATTGTTCTTGGCCCACATTTTATTGAATCTCCCGCGTGCGCTTGATGTTGCGGCAGTCAAGTGTGTGTTCGGGTTTTTTGTTTGGCTGAAGCCGTGTCAGGTACATAATTGAACATCCATGTTTTCGATAGTGAAATTTGACTTTTTGAGTTGTTTGTTATTTTCGAAAAGTCATTTGAGTGGGGGGGTAGTAGCAGAGCTTGAGTAGGTAAATTGATTGTGTAAGGTTTTTATGGCGGATTACCGTGTCAGAAGCACTGGCACGGAAAGTCCCGATTCAACGTGGGTAAATCAAGCGCATGAGCTCTTTGTCTTTCTCACTGATTTCACGGTTTATCGGGTTTGCCCAATTGCCAAGTGTCAAATTGTTGGAAATCGGATGGTGCATGATGGATTTTCGATCGTAGGGTAAATAAAGCGCGTCGGCATCGTTAAAAGGGGTGAATATGTTGTCGTCAACTTGGCCTCGCGACAGAGGATCTAACGGTCTGTTTTGATAGTAGTTGTAAACATTTTCTTTGTTCCAGGGGATTTGCGCCTTGGGGTGCTGGTGTTCGTGCATCGCGCCCAGTGCGTGGCCAAACTCATGCGTGACGACGGTCTCGAAGTCTTCGTGTTCGGGGTCGATGCCAAGCCACATGGTTGGCGTGTCAGGAAACATCTCCAGTGCGTCGGTGCCCAGAAATGAACTGTTCCCAACGCCCTCTGTGGAAATTCGGATGTGACCCTCTGCGCCCTCGACGAACTCAAATTTCAAACTGATATAAGGAAGCCAGCGTTCGGCGGCGGCAATGATTTTCTTTTTGTGTTCCGGAGTTGGATTGTCCATGAACGCTATTTTCAGGGTGGATCGGCTTGGCCAGGTTTTGGAGTAGTGCACTAAAGCACGTTTTTTTCGGCTGTTTCCGAGACTCTTGGCTTTTGCCTCTTTAGGCGGTTCCTGAAGTGTGCAGTATTGAAAACTATCCATATTTTTGTTTTCTTCCTTGATTTGTTTTAGTTGTTTTTTGCGCATGCAAAAGATCACTGCGCAAGATTAAGCTTTGGGCAGTGTCTGGAATAGTCGTAAAGTGGTTTTAAATGTAACTTGGGGATGTGTCCGTGCCAGATGACTGGCACGGATATTAGAAAGTTAGTGTTGGCGGGTAATGAAGTCGCGAATCCGTTCTGCTGCTTCAACACATTCAGCCAACGGTGCAACCAGCGCCATCCGCACTCGGCCTGCGCCTGGATTGACACCGTCTGCTTCGCGCGACAGATACGAGCCTGGCACCACGGTCACGTGTTCCTGTTCGAACAAGTCGCGACAGAATGCGGCATCGTCACCGGCCACGTTCGGCCACAGGTAGAAGCTGCCGTCCGGACGCTGCACGTCCATCACCGGGCTGAGGATCGCCAGAACGGCGTCGAACTTTTCGCGGTACAGCGCACGGTTGGCGCGAACGTGCACTTCGTCATTCCAGGCGGCGACGCTGGCCAGTTGGGTTTGCACCGGCATCGCGCAGCCGTGGTAGGTGCGGTACAGCAGGAAGCCCTTGAGCACGTCGGCGTCACCGGCGACGAACCCGGAGCGCAGCCCCGGCAGGTTCGAACGCTTGGACAGGCTGTGGAACACCACGCAACGCTTGAAGTCCTTGCGGCCCAATTCGACGCAGGCGCTGAGCAGGCCCGGCGGCGGGGTCTGTTCGTCGAAGTACAGTTCGCTGTAGCACTCGTCGGCGGCGATCACGAAGTCGTATTCGTCGGCCAGAGCGATGAGTTTTTTCAGCACATCGACAGGAATCAGCGCGCCGGTCGGGTTGCCAGGGGAGCACAGAAACAGGATCTGGCAGCGTTTCCAGATATCTGGCGACACAGCGTCGAAATCCGGGTTGAAGCCGTTTTCGTCCAGGCACGGCAGGTAGTGCGGCTTGGCCCCGGCGAGAAACGCTGCGCCTTCGTAGATCTGATAGAACGGGTTCGGGCTGACCACCAGTGCATCGTCACCGCGGTTGACCACGGTCTGGGTGAAGGCGAACAGCGCTTCGCGGGTACCGTTGACCGGCAGCACATTGCGCGCCGGATCAATCCAGCCGCTCGGCACGCCGAAGCGACGTTCACACCAGCCGGCGATGGCTTCGCGCAGGGCCGGGATGCCGAGGGTGGTCGGATACACCGCCATTTGATCCAGATTGTTCGCCAGCGCTTCGGCGACAAAGCTTGGCGAGCGGTGTTTCGGCTCGCCGATCGACAGGGCGATCGGGCGTTTGTCCGGGTTCGGGGTCACAGTGCCAAGCAAGGCACGGAGCTTTTCGAACGGGTAGGGCTGGAGCTGGTTCAGAGCGTTGTTCATGGGGGCCTCGTTCAATGTGGAAAGAAAACTCTGATACTGACCAATGCACAAAATCTGTAGGAGTGAGCCCGCTCGCGATGAGGGCTGCACATTCAACATCCATGCAAACTGATGTGCCGCTATCGCGAGCAGGCTCGCTCCTACAGGGGGGTGATTAACAGGTTGGTATCGGAGTGATCCTTCCCACCGGGGTAATGGATTAATTCAATTCAAATACTGATGCGCGAAAGCTTGATATCCGGTTCCTGATTGACGCTCAGTTGCTCGACGATTGCATCCTGCAGGCGGCTGCACAGCAGCGGGTCGGAGAGCGGCTGGTTGTGGGCGTCGGTGATGAAGAACACGTCTTCCACCCGTTCGCCCAAGGTCGCAATCTTGGCGTTCTGCAGCGACAGGTCGAATTCGAGGAAGATCCCGCCGATGCGTGCCAGCAAACCCGGGCGATCCGGTGCCGTCAGTTCCAGCACCGTCACCGGACGCTGGGCGTCGTTGTGGATCGTCACCTGCGGCGCAAAGGCGAAGTGCTTGAGCTGGCGCGGCACCCGGCGCTGGATGATCGTCGGGTAGTCGTCAGGGTTGCGCAGGGCTTCGGTCAGGCCGTCGCGGATCTGTTTGATCCGGGTCGGGTTGTCGCCGATGGATTCACCGTCGTTGTCGAGCACGATGTAGGTATCGAGGGTGAACTGGCTGCTCGAGGTGATGACCCGGGCGTCGTGAATGTTCAGGTTGAGCTGGTCCATCGCGGCCACAGTCACCGCGAAAAAGTCGTGCTGGTCGGGGGCATAAATGAAGATCTGCGTGCCACCCTCGAACTCGCGTTGGGTGGTTTCCTTGATCAGCACCAGCGGGCCGCCATCGGCCGGCTGCTGCAGGATCGCGTCACTGTGCCAGGCCACATCGCCGGCGGTGTGACGCAGGAAATAGTCATCACCTAACTGCGCCCACAACTGCTCGACGTCGTCCGGATCGGTGCCGCCGCGCACCAGGATGTCCAGTGCCGCGCTCTGGGTCTGGCGAATCTGCTCTTCGCGATCGACCGGGTTTTCCAGGCCTCGGCGCAGGGCACGCTTGGTCTCGGTGTAGAGCTGGCGCAACAGGCTGGCGCGCCATGAGTTCCACAGGGTCGGGTTGGTCGCGTTGATGTCGGCCACGGTCAGCACGTACAGGTAGTCCAGACGGGTTTCGTCGCTGACGATTTGCGCGAAGTCGTGGATCACCTGGGGATCGGACAGATCCTTGCGCTGCGCGGTGGTCGACATCACCAGATGGTTCTGTACCAGCCAGACGATCAGGCGGCTGTCCCACAGCGGCAACTGATGGCGCTGGCAGAACGCTTCGGCATCGACCGCGCCGATGTCCGAGTGATCGCCATGCCGGCCTTTGCCGATGTCGTGGTACAGACCGGCCATGTAGATCAGTTCGGGCTTGGGCAGTTTGGCCATGAGCTTGGCGGCCAACGGGAATTTTTCCGACACCTGGGTGTACTGCAACTTACGCAGGTGTTTGATCAGGTTCAGGGTGTGCGCATCGACCGTATAGATGTGGAACAGGTCATGCTGCATCTGCCCGACGATGAAGCCGAACTCCGGCAGATAGCGCCCGAGGATGCCGTAGCGGTTCATCCGGCGCAGGTTGCGGTGCACGCCGATCTTGCACTTGAACAGCTCGATGAACAGGCTGGTGTTGCGGATATCGTTGCGGAAGTTGTCGTCGATCAGGTGCCGGTTTTCGCGCAGCAGACGAATGGTGTCGGCGCGCACGCCTTTGATTTCCGGCTGCTGGGCCATCAGCACGAAGATCTCGAGCATGGCGAACGGCGTGCGGCGGAACACGTTGTCGTTGCGTGCTTCGATGTAGCCGTCGTGCAACTGGAAGCGCGAATTGATTGGCTGCGGCGGCGCTTCGTCTTCCGGGGCGAGGATCACTTCCTCGAAATGCTGGATGATCAGGTCGCTGAGCTGGGCGATGCTCATCACCACGCGGAAGTACTGCTGCATGAAGTTTTCGACCGCCTGTTTGGCGTCGTCGCCTTCAAAACCGAGCAGGCCGGCGATGGTCCGTTGATGATCGAACAACAGGCGGTCTTCGGAGCGCCCGGCGAGCATGTGCAGGGCGTAACGCACTTTCCAGAGAAATTCCTGGGAGGACGCCAACAGGGCGTTTTCGCTTTCGACCAGGAAACCTTCGCCGGCCAGAGCGCGCAGGTTCAGGGTGCCGTACTGACGCCGGGCCACCCACAGAATCGTCTGAATATCCCGCAGGCCGCCGGGCGAGCCTTTGACGTTGGGTTCCAGGTTGTATTCGGTGTCGTTGTACTTGTGGTGACGGGCCTTTTGCTCGGCGCGCTTGGCCAGGAAAAACTCCTTGGCCGGCCACATGTGCGCGGTGCTGGTGACATCGAGCATGCGCTGGCGCAGACGTTCGGGGCCGCAGATGGTGCGGCTTTCCATCAGGTTGGTGACCACCGTCAGGTCGGCGCGGGCCTCTTCGGCGCATTCGTCGACCGAGCGCACGCTCTGACCGACTTCCAGGCCGATATCCCACAGCAGCGTCAGAAAACGCTCGATGGAATCGCGGAAGACTTCGTGATCGGCGCTGTCGAGCAGGATCAGCAGGTCGATGTCGGAATAGGGGTGCAACTCACCCCGGCCGTACCCGCCGACCGCGACCAGCGCGATATCGGCGTCTTCGCTCCAGTTGAACTGCTCCCAGGCCTTTTGCAGGATGTTGTCGACGAACCACGCCCGGTCTTCGATCAGCCGGCGGATGTCGCGGCCACTGCGAAAGCGCGTGTCGAGGACCTCGCGAGCCTGGCGGATCGCCTTCTTGAACGCCGCGATGGGACTCGCTTTCAGGGCCAGTTCAGCCTGGAACTGGCCGCGGTCGAAGAGTTCGGGATCCACCTGCGGCATCGATTGGCTTTCCTTCTATAAGGCTGGGAGCGTTCTTGGGATCAGGCCGAGACGCGCGGGATGGTGTCGTCGGCGCGCAGGGTGAAGATCTCGTAGCCGGTGTCGGTCACCAGCAGGGTGTGTTCCCACTGCGCCGAGAGCTTGCGGTCCTTGGTGATCGCGGTCCAGCCGTCGCCCAGTACCTTGGTGTCGGCCTTGCCCTGGTTGATCATCGGCTCGATGGTGAAGGTCATGCCGGCCTTCAGTTCCATGCCGGTGCCGGCACGGCCGTAATGCAGGATCTGTGGCTCTTCGTGGAACACCTTGCCGATGCCGTGGCCGCAGAATTCGCGAACCACCGAGAAGCCGTTCTTTTCCGCGTGCTTCTGGATGATTTCACCGATGTCGCCGAGGCGGCAGCCAGGCTTGACGATTTCGATCGCCTTGTACATGCATTCCTGGGTGACCTGCGACAGGCGCTCGGCCCAGACCGGCACTTCGCCGACGTGGAACATGCGGCTGGTGTCGCCGTGGTAGCCGTCCTTGATCACGGTGACATCGATGTTCAGCGTGTCGCCATTCTTCAGTGGCTTGTCATTCGGAATGCCGTGGCAGACCACGTGGTTGATCGAGGTGCAGATCGACTTCGGGTAGCCCTTGTAGTTGAGCGGGGCAGGGATGGCCTGCTGCACGTTGACGATGTATTCGTGGCAGATCTGGTTCAGTTGATCGGTGGTCACGCCCGGTTTGACGTGTTCGGCAATCATTTCCAGCACATCGGCGGCCAGTTTGCCGGCGACACGCATGCCAGCGATGTCCTCGGGGGTTTTGAGGTTGACGGTCATACAGGCTCTCTCTGCGCTCGGCGGCGCTTGCTGATACGGACGAGGGTGGCAGGTGTGCGATTTGCGACCCTGAAAAACCCGATTCTAACAGACGAAAGGCGCAAATCCGCGCCTGCATGCATCGTCTCTCTCTATACAATGGTGGGCCTTGAGGCGATTCCAAGGGGGCTGCGCCCATGTCCCTGGTGCGATTACAGATTCCGGGTTCCGTTTCTGCGCACCCTGTGGTATAAAATGCGCCGCTTTCCGGGGATACCCCGAAAAGCTTAAATCCACACACGTGTCGACACGATGACCTGGGTGCCTTTGGCTTTATGCTACTGGTTGGTCATTGGGATACGTGGAGGCCAAACCCGACTTATTAAGGAACTATCATGTCCCAAGTCAACATGCGCGATATGCTGAAGGCCGGTGTGCACTTCGGTCACCAAACCCGTTACTGGAATCCGAAAATGGGTAAGTACATTTTCGGCGCGCGTAACAAGATTCACATCATCAACCTTGAAAAAACCCAGCAAAAGTACAAAGAAGATATGAAATTCTTATATAAAATGTCAAAGGGCAACAAAAATATTCTGTTCG
>NZ_JBIVMY010000024.1:0-832 GCF_044753325.1 Pseudomonas sp. NPDC088414
TTCTTCTATTTTGATTGCGATGCCGGAAATGATATGCTGTTACATGTTTTCCTCTTCATCTATTGTTATGAGGGTGCCCGGACCCTCCTTGAAGCTGTGCAGTTCGCGCAGCGGAACGTTGTACTTGCCGGCGAATTCCACCGCACGGATCTGCAGCACCTTGGAACCGAGGCTGGCCATTTCCAGCATCTCTTCAAAGGTGATCTTGTCCAGTCGCTGAGCGACCGGCACCACACGCGGGTCAGTGGTGTAGACACCATCGACGTCGGTGTAGATCTGGCACTCATCAGCCTTCAAGGCAGCCGCCAGTGCCACGCCCGTGGTGTCGGAACCGCCACGGCCGAGGGTGGTGATGTTGCCGTGCTCGTCGACGCCCTGGAAACCGGCGACAACCACCACGCGACCCGCTTTCAGATCACCACGAATCTTCTGGTCATCAATCTGCAAGATACGCGCTTTATTGTGCGCACTGTCCGTCAGGATCCGCACCTGATTACCGGTGTACGACACCGCCGGCACACCGCGCTTGATCAGCGCCATGGCCAACAGGGCAATCGTCACCTGCTCACCGGTGGAAACGATCACGTCCAGCTCACGCGGAACCGGTTGCACGTCGCCACTGATTTGCTTGGCCAGATCGATCAGACGGTTGGTTTCGCCGCTCATTGCAGACAGCACAACCACCAGGTCATCGCCGGCATCGCGGAATTTCTTAACCTTGTCGGCGACCTGCTCGATTCTCTCGACAGTACCGACCGAGGTGCCTCCAAATTTCTGTACGATCAAAGCCATTTCAAAGCCGCCTCTGCCCATGAAGGGCGCCCAATAAGCA
>NZ_JBIVMY010000024.1:842-28815 GCF_044753325.1 Pseudomonas sp. NPDC088414
CTGTAAAATAAAAACACCTGCTTTGAGTTGGCCAGACAGGACCTAGGTCACGCCTGCAACCAGTACGACCTTTTCCTCATGGACACTGCCGAGCAGGATCACTGCGCGGCCGAGTTTGTTTTTCAGCTGATCGACCAGCGCCAGCAGCGCCTTGCCGTCCTGACCATCCAGACGTGCGGCCAGAACCTTCACGCCTTTGACGTCGACTGCCGAGTTCGACAGATCGTCGCCCGCGGCGCTGGCGGCCTTGGCCTGCAACTGCTCGAGTTGCTTTTCCAGCGCGCGGTTGCGCTCCAGCACAGCCGACAGCTTGTCGATCAGATTGTCGCGGCTGCCCTTGACCAGGTTGGCCGCTTCCTTGAGTTGTTCTTCAGCAGCGTTCAAGTAGGCCAGTGCCGCAGCACCGGTGACTGCTTCGATACGACGCACGCCCGATGCCACACCGCCTTCACTGATGATTTTCAGCAGGCCGATGTCGCCGGTACGGTTGGCGTGGATACCGCCACACAGCTCGACGGAGAAATCGCCGCCCATGCTCAGCACGCGCACGCTGTCGCCGTACTTCTCGCCGAACAGCGCCATCGCGCCTTTCTGCTTGGCGGTTTCGATGTCGGTCTCTTCGGTTTCAACCGCGGAGTTCTTGCGGATCTCGGCGTTGACGATGTCTTCCAGCGCCTTGATCTGCTCAGGCTTGATCGCTTCAAAGTGGCTGAAGTCGAAGCGCAGACGCTGGCTATCCACCAACGAACCCTTCTGCTGAACGTGCTCGCCCAGTACCTGACGCAGCGCAGCGTGCAACAAGTGCGTGGCCGAGTGGTTCAGCGAAGTCGCGTGACGCACCTCGGCATCGACGTGGGTTTCCACTGGCGCGCCAATGGTCAGGCTGCCGGAATCCAGCACGCCGTGGTGCAGGAACGCGCCGCCGGTCTTGGTGGTATCACGGACGTCGAAACGTGCGCTACCCGCTTGAAGGAAACCGCAGTCGCCGATCTGGCCGCCGGATTCAGCGTAGAACGGCGTCTGGTTCAGCACGATCACCGCCTCTTCGCCTTCATTCAAGACGTCGACCGACTGGCCATCTTTATAGATGGCGACGATTTTTGCCGAACCACTGGTGTCTTTGTAGCCGGTGAACTCGGTGGCCACATCAACCTTGACCAGGGTGTTGTAGTCCAGACCGAACGAGCTGGCGGAACGCGCACGAACACGCTGGGCTTCCATTTCACGTTCAAAGCCGACCTCGTCGACGGTCAGGCCGCGCTCGCGAGCGATGTCAGCCGTAAGATCCATCGGGAAACCGTAGGTGTCGTAGAGTTTGAACACCACGTCGCCCGGCACTACGGTGCCTTTGAGTTCCAGCAGATCCTGTTCGAGGATCTTCAGGCCGTGCTCCAGGGTCTTGGAGAACTGCTCTTCTTCAGCCTTGAGTACGCGCTCGATGTTGCTCTGCTGCTTCTGCAGTTCCGGGAAGGCTTCGCCCATCTCGGCGACCAGCGCAGCCACGATCTTGTAGAAGAAGCTGCCGGTAGCGCCCAGCTTGTTGCCGTGACGGCAGGCGCGACGAATGATCCGACGCAGCACGTAGCCGCGACCTTCGTTGGACGGCAGCACGCCGTCGGCGATCAGGAAACCGCAGGAACGGATGTGGTCGGACACCACTTTCAGCGACGACTGGTCGCCATTTTCGCAGCCGATCGCTTCAGCCGAGGCTTTGAGCAGGTTCTTGAACAGGTCAATGTCGTAGTTGGAATTGACGTGCTGCATCACCGCACTGATCCGCTCCAGGCCCATGCCGGTGTCGACCGACGGCGCTGGCAACGGATGCAACACGCCATCGGCGGTGCGGTTGAACTGCATGAACACGTTGTTCCAGATCTCGATGTAACGGTCGCCGTCTTCTTCCGGCGAACCCGGTGGGCCGCCCCAGATGTGGTCGCCGTGATCGTAGAAAATCTCGGTGCACGGGCCGCACGGGCCGGTATCGCCCATGGTCCAGAAGTTGTCGGACGCGTAAGGCGCACCTTTGTTGTCGCCGATGCGGATCATGCGCTCCACCGGCACGCCGATTTCTTTGGTCCAGATGTCATACGCTTCGTCGTCGGAGGCGTAGACGGTGACCCAGAGTTTTTCCTTCGGCAGTTTCAGAACGCCGGTCAGGAAGGTCCAGGCGAAGGTAATCGCGTCGTGCTTGAAATAGTCACCGAAGCTGAAGTTACCGAGCATTTCGAAGAAGGTGTGGTGACGAGCGGTATAACCGACGTTTTCCAGGTCGCTGTTCTTGCCACCGGCACGCACGCACTTCTGGCTACTGGTTGCGCGGGTGTACGCGCGCTTTTCCTGGCCCAGGAAGCAGTCCTTGAACTGGTTCATCCCCGCGTTGGTGAACAGCAGGGTTGGGTCGTTGCCCGGAATCAAAGAGCTGGAGGCTACACGGGTGTGGCCTTGCTCTTCGAAGAAGCGAAGGAAGGCTTCACGGATTTCTGCGCTTTTCATTAGGTTCTTCCACGGAGGCTGCGGCCAAAGGCCTGTACGAAACGTCAACAGACGAAACGACGGCAAAGGGCCGCATTATATCGGCCCTTCGCGCGGGGTACAGCGTGTTTATACGATAGTAACGGTCAATTGGACGGCTAACGCTGTCACTTGCGCGAAAACTCGACGAATGTCGCGATCACTTGCTCGATTTGCGAGCGACTGACGTCCATGTGCGTGACCATGCGCAAGCGCGCCGCGGCGCTCAACTTGATCCCGCGTTCGGCGGCAAACGCCTTGAGCGCTTCAGCCTGATCGCCCATTTGCACGTAAACCATGTTGGTCTGCACCGGCTCGACGCTGAACCCGGCTTCGCGCAAGCCTTCGGCCAAAAACTGCGCGTTGGCATGGTCATCCGCCAGGCGCTCGACGTGGTGATCCAGCGCATACAGCCCCGCCGCTGCCAGCAACCCGGCCTGACGCATGCCGCCGCCGACCATTTTGCGCAGGCGGCGGGCCTTGCCAATCAGTTGCTCAGTGCCACACAGCACCGAACCGACCGGCGCGCCAAGGCCTTTGGACAGGCACACGGACACCGAATCAAAGTACTGAGTGATTTCCCGTGCATCGACGCCCAGCTTGACCGCGGCGTTGTAAAGGCGCGCGCCGTCGAGATGCAGTTGCAAGCCTTTATCCTGAGTGAAGCGGCGCGCTCGGGCCAGATACTCCAGCGGCAGCACTTTACCCTGCATGGTGTTTTCCAGCGCCAGCAGCCGGGTACGGGCGAAGTGGAAGTCATCGAGCTTGATCGCCGCAGCGACCTGATCCAGGTCCAGCGAACCGTCGGCCTGCAACTCCAGCGGTTGCGGCTGGATCGAACCGAGTACCGCCGCGCCACCGCCTTCGTACTTATAGGTGTGCGCCTGCTGGCCGACGATGTATTCGTCGCCACGTTCGCAGTGCGCCATCAGTCCCAGCAGATTGCTCATGGTGCCGGTCGGCACGAACAGCGCGGCGGCGAAACCCAGACGCTTTGCCAATTCCGCCTCCAGACGATTGACCGTCGGATCTTCGCCGTACACATCGTCACCGGTGGCCGCCGCAGTCATCGCGTCGAGCATGGCAGGAGTCGGTTGGGTGACGGTGTCGCTGCGAAGATCGATAACGCTCATGAACCTGGCCTCGGAGTCAGCAGGGGAAATCCCTTTTCGAAGGTGAATTACTGCGGTCATGGCGCGGATTAATCAACCCTTGAGCGAGTAAAAAGGCACTTATTCCTTGAGAGGGCACAACCCTGTGGGAACGCCGCCCGGAACAAGCCCGCTCCCACATGGTTCTGTGCAAGGCCGGAAAATATGTGATAAAAACGCTGCGCCGCCCGACAAAGGGCGGCAAAAACGTTCTCAGGGCGGGGTGCAATTCCCCACCGGCGGTAATTGCGCGCAATGCGCATAGCCCGCGAGCGCTTGGCGACGCGCACGGCAAAGGCTGTGATCGGCGACAAGGTCAGCAGACCCGGTGTGATTCCGGGGCCGACGGTCATAGTCCGGATGAAGAGAGAACGGGATTGACGCCAAAGGGCCGCCTGCGCACTGCTGTGCTCGCGCGTACCCTTGAATCCCTTTCGATTCATAACGCCCTGTTTTTCACACAAACAGGAGTCAGAACATGCAACCCACCGCTATCGACAGCAAAAGCAAACACCCTCACGGCGAGCGCGTTGCGTTCATCCAGGCCTGCTGGCACAAGGAAATCGTCGACCAGAGCCGTAAGGGCTTCGTCGCCGAAATGCTCGCTCAGGGTTATCAGGAATCGGACATCGACTTCTTCGAAGTCGGCGGCGCCTTTGAAATGCCTCTGCACGCCAAGTTGCTGGCCAAGACCGGTCGTTACGCCGGTATCGTCGCCGCAGCCCTGGTGGTGGACGGCGGTATCTACCGTCACGAGTTCGTCGCCCAGTCAGTGGTCAGCGGCCTGATGCAGGTGCAGCTGGAAACCGAAGTGCCGGTGTTCTCGGTGTCCCTGACCCCGCACCACTTCCATGCCGGTGACGAACATCAGAAGTTCTTCTTCGAACACTTCGTGCACAAGGGTCAGGAAGCGGCGCGCACTTGCGCGGATACGTTGCAGAAGGTTCGTGCGTTGCGTCGCACAGAGCCGCGAGCTGTAGCGGTCTGATAGCCCATGAGTGAGGCTTTTGGTCTCACTCATTCCCCTGTGGGAGCGAGCTTGCTCGCGAAAGCGGACTGACAGCCAACTCAAATGTTGTATGCCAGATTGCATTCGCGAGCAAGCTCGCTCCCACAGGGTCATATATCAGACCGAAAATCGGGTCAGGCGAGATGTTCGTCGGTGGTCGGTACGATCAGGATGCCCGCACGCAAGCCGTTCTTGACCTTGGGATTAGGGAAAATGATCCGCGCGCCCTCTTCCTCGATGATCCAGCGGGTATTGGCCAGGTCTTCGGCCAGCACATAACCCACATCCAGCTCGGAAAAGTTTTCGATGTCCGCCGGCAGGTTCAGGCGGAACGCATCGCTGTGCTTGATGATTTCCCGGGCGACGCTGAACAGCTGCAAACCATCCAGCCCCTCTGCCGCCAGATCCGGCTCATTGCCCTCGATGATCTGCTTCAGGCGGGTTTCCAGCCGCGACACATCCACCCCTTCGTTCTGTCCGAACGGTCGCGCCTTGCCCAATTCCAGAGTGAAAGCCTCGGCGCCGAGCTTGTCGTAGGTGTACGAGCTGAAGACGATCGACGGTTTGTTCTGCAGCAGCACCGCTTCCATCCCGGCGGCACGCAGACGTGCCAGTTCGCGGCGCGAATGCTGACGACCGTCCTTCCATGGGTACAGCGCGAACTGCTCGATCTTCGAACCACGAATGGCGGTGTGCAGGTCGTAGTGCAAACGCTGACGGTCCGGCAGGCTGAAGAAACTTGCCGCCAGGCGTTCCAGCTCACAGGCGCGGATGGCTTCGGAACCGCTGGTTTGTTCATGACGGCCGTTGAACAGCCGATTGACGTCCTGCTCGACGAAGCGCTCGCCCTTGCGGATCGCTTCCGGGTTGCCGAACAGGAACAGAATGCGTGCGCGCGGCTTCAGATCGCCGCGAGCGATGTCATGCAGCAGCCGGTCGAGCAACTCGATCGGCGCTGTTTCATTGCCGTGGATGCCTGCCGACAGCAGCAGGTCCAGGCCATTGTCGCGCGCTTCGGGTGGCCGCACTTCCAGCGCACCCTCGCTCAACCAGCGCATGCGCACGCCTTCGACAGTCAGTTGAGTCTTCTCCGCCGGTTCGCGGCCGGCGAGGGTCAGTTCAAGCAGTTTGCCGAGGGCGAGCATAGAGCGGTTTCCTTAGTGATCGTGGTTGCAATCCGGGCCGTGCACGTGGTCTTCGTCGCCGACTTCAGCCGGTTCCATTTCCAGTTGCAGACTTACCAGATTAGTTGCCAATGGGCGCAGCAGCAGGTTGGCGTACTCTTCGTCGCCTTCTTCGACATCCACGCCGATCAACAGTTGGCCACGGCCGTCCTGCTGGATCCACAGCTCTCTGCCTTGCCACATGACCGCGACGCGGGTGCAGGAAGTTTCCAGTTGCTTGCCGTCGGTGTCTTCAAGGATCAGCTGCAGGGAATCGCTCATGTTTTTACTCTCTTGGGGAGACAAGCCGCGCGCCGTGTTCAGGCAACGCGCCGGCCATCAATTGATCTGGAAGGGATAAACCGCGCCCAGTTTAAGGATTTGCGTCAGTTCATCCAGTGCCGTCCGGCATTCAAGCAGCAACTGCGGGTCCGCCAGATCGCTTTCGCTCAGGCGGTCGCGGTAGTGCTTTTCAACCCATGCGGTCAACGAACCGTACAACGGGGCCGTCATGATAACCCCTGGGTTGACGGCCGCCAGCTCGGTTTCGTTGAGCGCGACGCGCAGTCGCAGGCACGCCGGGCCACCGCCGTTCTGCATGCTTTGCTTGAGGTCGAAGACTTTGACTTCACGGATCAGGCCGCCGGAGCTGGTCAGACCTTGCAGGTAGTTCCACACGCGCTCGTTGCCCCGGCATTCTTCCGGCACGATCAGCAGCATCGAGCCATCCGGACGCGACAGCAACTGACTGTTGAACAGATAGGAGCGCACCGCGTCGTCGACGGTGACCGCCGAACGCGGCACGCAGACCGACTGGAACTTGCCGCCAACCTTGGCCAGTTTGCCCTGCAGCTCGGCCAGCATCTGCTCGGTGTCGAGGAACGCGTCCTCATGATAGAACAGCACCTCGCCGTTACCCACCGCGATCACGTCGTTGTGGAACACGCCTTGGTCGATCACCGCCGGGTTCTGCTGGGCGTAAACCACGCCCTCGTCACGCAGACCGTGCAGCCGCGCTACCGCTTGCGACGCTTCCAGGGTCTGGCGCGCCGGGTACTTCTGCGGCGCCGGGTAACGGGTGTCGAACGCACTGCGCCCGAACACGAAGAACTCGACGCCGGCCTCGCCGTATTCACGGCAGAAACGCGTGTGGTTGGCCGCGCCTTCGTCACCGAACTGCGCCACCGCCGGCAACGCGGGGTGGTGGGCGAAGTGCTGTTGATCGGCGAACATCGCGCCGAGCACGCGGCTGGTGGTCGGGTGTTCGATGCTGCGGTGGTATTTGCAATTGAGGTTGGCGGCGGTGAAATGCACACGACCATCAGCGGTGTCGGCACTCGGGCTGACGGTGGCGGCGTTGGCCACCCACATGCTCGATGCCGAGCAACTGGCAACCAGCAACGGCATGGCTTCTTTCGCGGCGCGCTCGATCACTTGCGCGTCGGTGCCGCTGAAACCCAGACGGCGCAACGCGGCCACGTCCGGACGCTCCTGCGGCGCCAGCACGCCTTGCTGAAAGCCCATTTCCATCAGCGCTTTCATTTTCGCCAGACCTTGCAGCGCCGCTTCTTTCGGGTTCGAAGACTGCTGGCTGTTGCTCTGGGACGCAACGTTGCCGTAGGACAGACCACCGTAGTTATGGGTCGGCCCCACTAGACCGTCAAAATTGACTTCATAGGATTTCATCAGCGAGGCTCCACGAGAATCTGTTGTTATAGGCTTCAGTAACTATTCTTTAAGACCGCGGCGCGGCCATCGCTGGCAAGCCAGCTCCCACAGTGATCGCGTCGTACACAAAATGTGTGAACGCCTGCGATCCTGTGGGAGCTGGCTTGCCAGCGATAGGCATCACGCCATTTTCACGCCAGGCGTCAGGGCCGCCGGCAGCGTCAGGCTCGGCGTTTCCAGCGAGGCCACCGGGTATGCGCAGTAATCCGCCGCGTAGTAGGCGCTGGCGCGATGGTTGCCCGAAGCGCCGACACCGCCGAACGGCGCGCTGCTCGCGGCACCGGTCAGCTGTTTGTTCCAGTTGACGATACCGGCGCGGCTTTCCAGCCAGAACTGCTGATAACGATCTTCGGAATCCGACAGCAAACCAGCCGCCAGGCCATAAGCGGTGTCGTTGGCCTCAGCGATCGCCGCAGCAAAATCGGCGTAGCGAATCACTTGCAGCAACGGGCCGAACAGTTCTTCGTCTGGACGCTCAGCCACGGCGGTCACATCCAGAATGCCCGGAGTCAGCAACGCCGATTGCGCTTGCGGCTGAGTCATCGCCAACAGCGACACCGCGCCGTTAGCCAACAGATGTTCTTGAGCGTCCATCAGCGCTTTCGCCGCGCCAAGGGAAATCACCGAGCCCATGAACGGCGCCGGCTGCTGATCGAACGCACCGACTTCGATGGTCGCGCTGACTTCCACCAGACGCTTGAGCAGGCTGTCGCCCCACGCGCCTTGCGGCACCAGCAGACGACGGGCACAGGTGCAGCGCTGACCGGCGGAGATGAAAGCCGACTGAATGATCGTGTACACCGCTGCGTCCAGATCAGCCACTTCATCAACTACCAGCGGATTGTTGCCGCCCATTTCCAGCGCAAGAATCTTGTCCGGACGCCCGGCAAATTGCTGATGCAGGTGATTGCCGGTGCGGCTGGAACCGGTGAAGAACAGACCGTCGATGCCCGGGTTCGCCGCCAGCGCGATACCGGTTTCGCGAGCGCCTTGCAGCAGGTTCAACACGCCGGCCGGCAGACCGGCTTCGATCCAGCACTTGACCGTCAGCTCGGCGACTTTCGGCGTCAGCTCGCTTGGCTTGAACAGCACGCTGTTACCGGCCAGCAGCGCCGGCACGATGTGGCCGTTCGGCAAATGGCCGGGGAAGTTGTAAGGGCCGAATACCGCCACCACACCATGTGGCTTGTGGCGCAGTACGGCGGTGGCGTCGCCCAGCGGGCCGCTCTTCTCGCCGGTACGTTCGCGGTAGCTCTGCACCGAGATCGCGATCTTGTTGACCATGCTGGTGACTTCGGTCGCGGCTTCCCACAACGGTTTGCCGGTTTCCTCACCGATGGTGCGGGCCAGTTCGTCACTGTGGTTTTTCAGGGTGGCGGCGAAGGCTTCGAGCACGCTGATGCGCTCGTCCAGCGAACGCCGCGCCCATCCCGGAAAGGCCTGACGCGCTGCCTGCACGGCGGACTCGACCTGAGCGGCAGTCGCACCCTCCCCCGACCACAGCACTTGCTGGGTCACCGGGTTCAGCGACTGAAAGGCTTCACCCTGACCGGCCAGCCATTCACCTGCGATGTATAGCGAATTCATTATTTCGACTCCCGAGCAGCGGACAACGCTACGGCGCGCACTTGATCACCGGCGTTGAGTTGAAGACGTTTGGCGGTCAGCGGATCGACCACCAGCGTGCCGGCAGCCAGACGGGCCGGCGCAGCAGTGATGCGGCAGTCTTCGCGCTTGCGGTTATGGATGATGAACGGCGTGGCGTCATCGCCCGGCGTACCAATCGCCAGCACCAGCGCTTCGCTGTCGCGGACTGCGCGGATCTTGCTGGTTTCGCATTCGATGGCCGGGCCGGCGTCGAAGATATCGACGTAGCCTTGATAGCTGAAACCTTCGCTCTTGAGCATCGCCAGCGCCGGCTCGGTGTCGGGGTGTACTTGACCGATGACGTTGCGCGCATCCGGCGACAGGAAGCAGGTGTACAGCGGGAACTTCGGCATCAGTTCGGCGATGAACGCCTTGTTGCCAACGCCGGTCAGGTAATCGGCCTGGCTGAATTCCATCTTGAAGAAGTGCCGACCGAGGCTTTCCCAGAACGGCGAACGACCCGCCTCATCGGAGACGCCACGCATCTCGGCGATGATCTTGTTGCCGAACAGCTCCGGGAACTCGGCGATGAACAGCATGCGCGCCTTGGACAGCATGCGGCCGTTCAGACCGCTGCGGTAATCGGCGTGCAGGAACAGCGAGCACAGCTCGGAGTTGCCGGTCAGGTCGTTGGCGAGGAACAGCGTCGGAATCTCGCGATAGATGTTCAGCTCTTGCGAGGCGCTGACGGTCAGGCCGACGCGGAAGTTGTACCACGGCTCGCGCATGCCCACGGCACCGGCGATGGCGGAAATCCCCACCACGCGACCGTTGTCGTCTTCGAGCACGAACAGGTAGTCCGCATCGCCGCGGCCGGCTTCGCCGCGAAAGGTCTTCTCGGCCCAGCCGACCCGGTGAGTCAGGCGTTCTTCGTTGGCCGGCAAGGTGGTCAGGCCGGTGCCGGTGCTGCGGGCCAGGTCGATCAGCGCGGATAAATCGCTGCTGCGTACGGGACGAACAATCATGCTATCTCCTCAAACGGGCCGCCTTCGCCACCCGTGAAACTCGCTAAGGCGTTAAACCGCCACCAGGCGCACGCTGGCACCTTCACCGACGCCCAGGGCTTCGGCTGCTTCCAGATCCAGGGTCACCGGTTTGCCCGGCGCGTAATCCAGTTCCAGCAGCACCGCGCGGTAATCCTGCAACTGCGCGTTGGCCACCAGATACTGGCGCCCGGCACCTTTGACCGGCTCGCCGATCTTCACCGGCACCACGCGGCTCTGGGCGATCGAACGGATCCCCGAAACACGCGCATGCAGGGTCGGGCCACCGTCGAAAATGTCGATGTAGTGATCGGTCTCGAAGCCTTCGCGCATCAGGATGTCGAAGGTGATCTGCGCACGCGGGTGCACCTGGCCCATCGCTTCCTGAGCGGAATCCGGCAGCAGCGGCACGTAGATCGGGTAATGCGGCATCAGTTCGGCGAGGAACGTGCGGCTCTTCAGGCCACACAGACGCTCGGCCTCGGCGTAGTTGAGGTCGAAGAAGTTGCGACCGATTGCGTCCCAGAATGGCGAGTCGCCGTTTTCGTCGCTGTAGCCGACGATCTCGGTCACCACCGAATCGGCGAAACGCTCCGGATGGCTGGCGACGAACAGCAAGCGGCCACGGGAGTTGAGCTCGGCCCACGGCGACCCCACCAGCTCACGCTGCACGTAGAAACTGGTCAGCAAGCTGTTGCCGGTCAGGTCGTGGCATTGCGAGAGCACGTGGATCTTGTTGTGGATCTTCAGCTCGCGGGAGGCGTGGACGAAGGTCTCGTTGCGGAAGCTGTAGAACGGCTCCGAGTAACCGGCCGAGGCAACGATCGCCGAGCAGCCGACCAGTTTGCCGGTGGCGGTGTCTTCGAGGACGAAGAAGTAGCTCTCTTCACCGTTGAAACTCACTTCGGCGGCAAACGAGGCTTCGCTCGCAGCGATCTTGTCGCTCAGACGTTCCACGTCATCCGGCAAGGAAGTGACACCAATCGGACTGTCCGCAGCCAGACGCTGTACCTCGCCCAGATCAGCCATTTGCGCAGGGCGCATCACCAGCATGGTGTCACTCCTTTCTCTTATAAATTTACAGAAGAAAAAACACCGGACCTTGTAGGAGTGAGCCTGCTCGCGATTGCGGTCTGTCAGAAACCAATGAGTCGACTGACATACCGCAATCGCGAGCAGGCTCACTCCTACAGTGGATCGGGTCCGGCATAAAATTTTGATCGACGCCCGAGAAACTCAGGCGCCGAAGGGTCTATCAGGCTTGCGTCAGTGCAGCAGCCGCGCGTTCGAAGCGGTCCAGACCGGCATCGATATCGGCGTCTTCCACCACCAGACTCGGGGCGAAACGGATCACGTCCGGGCCGGCCTGCAGAATCATCAGGCCTTCTTTTTCGGCGGCGTTGAAGATGTCCTTGGCCTTGCCTTTCCAGGCATCGCTCAGCACGCAACCGATCAACAGACCGAGGCCACGCACCTGAGTGAAAAGGCCGTATTTCTCACCGATCTGCTGCAGGCGGGTCTTGAACTTGTCGTGCTTGGCGTTGACGCCGTTCAGCACTTCAGGGGTGTTGATCACGTCGATCACCGCTTCGGCGACAGCACACGCCAGCGGGTTGCCGCCGTAAGTAGTGCCGTGGGTGCCGACGACCAGATGTTTGGCCAGCGCTTCAGTGGTCAGCATCGCGGCGATCGGGAAACCACCGCCCAGGCTCTTGGCGCTGGTCAGGATGTCCGGGGTCACGCCGTAATGCTGGTAGGCGAACAGGTGACCGGTACGGCCCATGCCGGTCTGCACTTCGTCGAACACCAGCAGCGCGTTGTGCGCGTCGCACAGTTCACGGGCACCTTGCAGGTAAGCCAGTTCGGCCGGCAGCACACCGCCCTCGCCCTGGATCGGTTCGAGCACGACCGCACAGGTCTTGTCGGAAACCGCCGCTTTCAGCGCGGCCAGATCGTTGTAAGGAACGTGAGTGATACCGGTGATTTTCGGACCGAAACCGTCGGAGTACTTCGACTGGCCACCGACGTTGACGGTGAACAGGGTACGACCGTGGAAGCTGTTGAGCGCGGCGATGATCTCGTACTTCTCGCTGCCGAAACGGTCGAACGCCACGCGACGGGCCAGCTTGAACGCGGCCTCGTTGGCCTCGGCGCCGGAGTTGCAGAAGAACACGCGCTCGGCGAACGTGGCGTCGATCAGCTTGTGCGCCAGGCGCAGGGCCGGCTCGTTGGTGAACACGTTGGATACGTGCCACAGCTTGTTCGCCTGCTCGGTCAAGGCACCGACCAGCGCCGGGTGCGCATGGCCCAATACGTTTACGGCAATCCCGCCGGCGAAGTCGATCAGCTCGCGACCGCTCTGGTCCCAGACGCGGGAACCGGCGCCACGCACCGGAATGAAAGCGGCAGGCGCGTAGTTGGGAACCATTACCTGGTCGAAATCGGCGCGTTGTACCGCAGCGTGCTCAACGGACATCGGAGTCTCCTGAAGAGGAACACCCGCCTGAAACTGGCGAGCGATGGGGGGATTGTAAGGACAGTTTTCAGCCCGGCCTTGCCGCCAAGCGACAACTTCTTATAGCGCAAACCCCGGATTTTCCCGGGTTTACGGCAATGCGACATATAGCGTCGCAAAGGCGCAGTTTAAACTGCACGCCGTCATTTGCGCAGACGTACCGGGGATCTTAATCAAGAGAGTTTTGTGGCGTGCGGTATATATGTACCGCACATCGAATCAATGGCTGGTGTTTGCTACTGACCTTTTCCAGGCAAACGGCCTCACCCCATGATTCAAGAAATCACACCCGCCCTCGCGACACTGCCCGACCCACTGCTGCCACCCCGGCAGGACGCACACTATCAACCGCTGCTCCAGGCTATCCCGACATGGCTGATTCAGGCTGCGGCACACAAGCGCGCGGCATTGAAACGGGCCAGTCCGCTAATGCCCGCCAACCTTAAACAGGCATCACGCACCGAGCATGCAAAACTGCGCGCGCTGAATGCCGCGCACTGGACCGCACACAACCGCGTCGAACGAAGCCTTGCCCGACTGCAAGACGCCAGAACCTTCGCCGAACCACTGCTGCGCGCCGAACTGGAAAAGCGCTTTGGCTTGAACCTGGATGTCAGGCAGACCTTCCTGCGCCTGTATCTGCCCGACCATGTTCCGTGGCTGCGCATCAAATCCGGCGCCGCACGCACCTGGACCGTCTCGTTGCTGGACGCCGCGCTGCACAATTTTGAGAGCAGCGAGACCGCCGCTGACGCCTTTGAGTCCGCCTCGGGCTATATCAGCCAGCCCTCCCCCGAAGGCCGGTTCAGCGTGCTGCCGAACATCCTCAAGGCGATGCCGATCCCTGACTTCACCCGCCTGTGTCGCGAACTGGATATCGGCCGCCGCTATAACACTTATCTGCAAGACAACCTGGGCGTCAGCAATCCGTTGGTTGCCGCCGTGTTGCAACCACAGGTTTGCGCCAGCGACAAAGCCGCACTGGTCGCCGCCCTGCAAATGGCCTACATGCAAAAGCTGCTGGGAGCCGATGTCCATCGGCTGATTCTCGGGCTGCTCGAGGGTTTGCAGCATTTGCGCCTCAATCGGCAGGCGTGGCAGTGTCATGCGCTGACGATGATGAAAGTCAGCCTGACCGGCATCGTACTGTTCGCCCCGAATCTTGAAGCTGCACATTCAGCAGCGCGAGTTGTGGTTTACATTCCCGATGACCCGCAACACCCGGTCAAGGAGTACGCCAATTCCGCCGCCTTCGCTGAGGAGCTGGCGCAACGCTTGCGCGATCCGGACTATCAGGTCTTCTTCAGCCGTTTCATCGACCACGCAGAACGCGGGGCTTTCTTCAGTCAGTTGCAGTCGCTGCTCAGCCCCGTCACCAGGCAACCGGTACCCGTCGGCGATCCACGCCCGACCTGGCGTGAGCGTCCGGCCGCGCGACCTTTTCTGCAGATCGTCGCGACCCCGATCCAGGGCGAGCTGTGGGTATATCTCTACCAACGCAAGCTCGACAAGATGCTCAACGATGCCCGCGCCATCGCCGTCTCGACAGCCATGGTCGATCGCAAGGCGCGCTGGGCACTCTGGGATGCCTTTACGGACATCGCACAGGCAATGCTCGATATCGCCGTATTCGTCGCCTTGCCATTTATGCCATTTCTCGGCGAGCTGATGCTCGCCTACACGGCCTACCAACTGCTCGACGAGACGTTCGAAAGCATCGTCGACTGGGCCGAAGGGCAATCCCGCGAAGCGTTCGCGCATTTGATCGGTGTCGTGGAGTCCATGGTGCAGGTCGGCACTTTCGCCGCTGGCGGCGCGATCGCCGTCAGCGAGTTTCGCGCGGCTTTACCTGCCGATGTCGTCCAGTTTATCGACCGCTTTATTCCGGTGAAGGCAGCCGATGGCAAGCCCCGCTATTGGAAACCCGACCTGCGCCCTTACGAGTGGCCCGGCACGCCGCCCAAAGACGCCAGAACCGATGCGCTGGGCCTGCAAGCCCACCAGGGCAAGAACCTGCTGGCCCTCGAAGACAAGTTGTATGCCGTCAGCCTTGATGCCGAAACGGGCGCCTATCGCATCGACCATCCAACGCGTCCCGAGGCATACAAACCCGCACTCAGGCACAACACCGCAGGCGCCTGGCAAACCGAAATTGACCAGCCACTGGGTTGGGATCGCGCCACTGTGCTGAGCCGCAGCAGTGCGCAGATGCAGCGCCTTCCCGCCGCTCTGCAGGAACGACTGCTGAATATCAGTGGCTGCGAGGAAAACACCCTGCGCCAGATGCACGTCGAGCGCGAACAGTTGCCACCCTTACTGAGTGACACGCTGCTGCGCTGGCAGATCGATCAGGACATTCAATTGTTCATCGAGCAGATCGGCAGCCCGCATGCCGAGAATTACCTCAAGGCCGACCCGGCCACCCAACTGCAACTGCTTTTCGACAACGGCGACTGGCCTGCTGACCAAGGCTTGCAACTGATCGACCGCCAGGGCAGAACATTGTGGCGCAGCCCTGTCGTCGATGTGCCCTTCGTACAAATCGAGGGCTCACGACTGGACGGTGGCGACCTGCTCAAGACCTGCCTGCAACGCCTGACAGAATCGCAAAGAAGGACGCTGTTGAGTGAAGCACTGCATACGCCCGCCCCCTCGGCGGAGGCCCGCACAAACCGCTTGCGGCGCATCGTCGCCGAGCTGGCACAGCGCAAACGCCAAAACCTGTTCGAGGATCGGTATCGCCAATTACAGCGCGGCGCCAGCCCGCTGGTACAGGTACTGATGGATGCCGAACCCGGCCTGCCAAAGGCGTTGGCGCAGTCGATACTGGAAACAGCCAGTGACGGCGAATACCTGCAATTACAGCGTGGAACACTCTCCGAAAGACTGGTCGCTCTGACGCAGGAAACGGGTCTGCAAGTGCGCGCGACTCGAGCCCTCGAAGGGCTGGAGCTGCAAGCGACGATCAATAATCTGGATACCGATCGGCTGGCCCTCCATTCGCTGCCAAGCTTGCCGGGCTGGTCGCCGTCGATCCGACTGGAGCTCAGGCACTACAGCCATAGCGGGCCACTGATCGACAGCCTCGGCGCACAGGACGCGCTCATTCGCAAAGTGCTGGTACTGACTGAACAGGGCGACTATCAGCCGTTCGACGCTACCGGTGAGTCGCTCAGCGCGCCGGGGTCTCTGTATGCGAGCCTGTTGCATGCCCTGCCCGACGCACAACGTTCGGCGCTGAACATTCACATCACACAAGATCTGCAGCTCAGGCAACTGATTCGTGACCACGCGCTTGACCGTCAAGCGTTGCTGGAACTGTTCTCGCAAAACCCGATTCGCAAACACGCCTACGATCCAACGGTGATGCACCTGCGTGGCGGAACCAGCGGCTATCGACGCATGCCCGTCAACACGCCGACACTGCACGCTCATGTGCACTGGCTGCTGCCGCACCTGCTGCCCGAGGAGCTCAACGCATTCGTCGAGCGTCTGCAACGCCATCCGGACGGCCCGCGAGTGGAACTGAGCCGTCTGATCGCTGAACGCAGCCGCCTCGGCGAGGTTCTGAATTCGTGGGCCGAGGGGATTCCCCTCGTTCATCCGGAGACCGGCGCCCGCCTCAACACCGAGCAACATGCGATCCAGCGCCATCGCCGACGGCAGATGCTGGTCGACATTCTGGACTGCTGGAAACAGCAGGTTTGCTTGCCGGAGAACACCGATCAGACCATTGATTTGCGCCTGTCACAGCCAATCCTGGGAGAGCTGCCAGCGCTGGAGGTGAACTTCAGTCACGTGGACTACCTGACCATCGAGGGTGTCGGCAGCACTCAGGGCGTGCAGCGTTTTCTGGACAGTTTCTCCGGCCTGCGCCGTCTGGCGCTGCGCAACTTCCGGCTCGGCGACCTGCCGGAGGCAGTCAGTCGCTCACCACAACTGCGCGAGCTGATTCTCAGCGACTGCGGCATCACCCTGACCGCCGAAAGCCAGGCAACGCTGGCGGCGCTGAACCAACTGAAAACTCTCGACCTGTTCAGGAACCCGCTCGGACTCACGCCCAATGTCGAAAAAATGCCCCGGCTGAATTACATCGATGTGTCGGAGACCGGCATATCCGAACTACCAACCGGCCTGCTCACGCGCCCGCAATTGCGTACCGCGCTGCTCAACGACAATCAGATCCGGTCATTGCCTCCCGCCCTCTTCGAGCTGCCCAGCAATGTTCCGGAAGGCTTCGATCTGAGCGGCAACCCGATCGCCAGCACAGACCGGGAGCGCGTCAAACGCCACTTCAACGACACCCGACAGGACTTCGGCGTAATGGCCGAACAAGCTGATCTGCTGCGCGTACAGACGCTGTACACGCACATGGATCGGGAACAGGCCAGTGAGTTCTTTTATCTGCTACCTGGCGACCTGGCCGAGGGGCGAGTCGAACTTGCACGACTTGAGCAGGAATACAGCGACTTGAGTAGCCACCTCGACACCTGGGCGATCGACCATCCTGCCCTGCACCCAATCAGTGGCGAGCCCTTCACGATTGAGCAAGTGCTGAATGAGCACGCCGCACGCAACGAATTCAAATCGCTCATCGAGCAGTGCTGGCGCCGGGAAACCGAGCAGGACGATCTGGATCAGAACCTGCAGCCACTGCATGACTTGAACCTGACGACCATCATCAGCGGCGACTTGCCAGTGCTCAATGCCGACTTCAGCCATGTCACCCATTTGTACCTCAGAAGCCTGCCGGGTCAGACGTTTGGAGTGGACAGGTTTGTCGAGACGTTTGCCAGCCTCCGGGGACTGACGATTTACCAATATCGACTGGAACACATTCCGCCGGCGGTGTTTCGCATGGCTGACCTGACCTATTTGTCGCTCTCACAGTGCGAGCTGACGCTCACGCCGCAAAACGCCCTTGAGCTTGCGCAAATGGAGCGCCTCGATCATCTGGACTTGAGCGACAACCCGCTGGGCGAGACGCCGGATGTCAGCCAGATGACCAATCTGTCAACGCTGATGCTGGACAACAGCGGCATTACCGGTCTGCCGCCAGGCATGCTGCAACTCGAACATCTGGAAATCGCCGACCTGAGCGACAACGCAATCACCCAGGTTCCCAGCGATATTCTGGAGTTGCCAGAAGAGCGTGCGGAAAAATTCAGCCTGCGGGGCAATCCGCTCTCTGAGCTCAGCCTGCAACGGCTGATCGCCTACTTCAGAAAACACCGCATAGATTTTGGCGTGGAAGCCGTCATCGAACGGGCAGAAATGGAGGTGTCCACGTCCGAAGATTCGGGGGTCGATGAGTGATGGTCAGCAGGTTCTGCCGGGGTGCGTCAGCCGCGCTCCGGCGGCACTGACGACAGCTCGAACGGACTGCTGCTGCGCCGCTGGTTGCGATCCTCACGCGGCGTGGCGCCGAAGAAGTTGCGGTAGGCGCTGGAGAAGTGCGGCCCCGAGGAGAAGCCGCAGGACAGGCCGATCTGGATGATCGACTTGCTGGTCTGCATCAACATCTGCCGGGCCTTGTTCAGGCGCAGTTCCAGGTAGTACTGGCTCGGCACGCGGTTGAGGTATTGCTTGAAGATCCGCTCGAGCTGACGACGGGACACGCACACATGCTGGGCGATCTCGTCGGTGGTCAGCGGCTCTTCGATGTTGGCTTCCATCAGCAGCACCGCTTGGGTGAGCTTCGGATGGCTGGAGCCGAGGCGGTTCTGCAGCGGAATGCGCTGACGCTCACCACCCTCGCGGATGCGCTCGACCACCAGTTCTTCGGACACCGCACCGGCCAGTTCCGCACCGTGATCGCGAGCCAGCACCGCCAGCAACAGGTCGAGCACCGACATGCCGCCACACGCGGTCAGGCGATCGCGATCCCAGTCGAACAGGTGACTGGTGGCGATGACTTTCGGGAAACGTTCGGCGAAGTCGTCCTGCCAGCGCCAGTGCACGGCCGCACGATAACCGTCGAGCAGACCAAGCTGCGCCAACGGATAGACACCCGCCGACAGTCCACCGATCACGCAACCGGCACGCACCAGTTGCTTGAGCGCGCTGCTGAGGGCCGGGGCCAGCGTGGTCGGCGGCTCATCGGCGAGCAGGAACAGTTTCTGGAAGTTTTCCAGCTTGCCGGTCCAGGCTTCGCCGGGCAGTTGCCATGCGCCGTCGGCCGCCGCTTCGGTATTGGCTTCGGCCTGCAGGAACGACAGTTCGTACACCACGTCCGGATGCACACGCTGAGCAACCCGCAAGGCCTCCTCCGCCAGCGCCAGCGTCAGAGCTTTAGTGCTGGGCCAAATCAGGAAACCAATTCGATGGGCAGTCATGGGCGGGCAATCCGAAACGAAGAACGGTGATGAAGGCATGGGCCAATGCTAGCCCGTAAATGAACGCAAATCTCGAAACCTGCGAAGCTCCCACTGTAGGAGCTGTCGAGTGAAACGAGGCTGCGATCTTTTGATCTTGTTGTTGAAGATCAAAAGATCGCAGCCTTCGGCAGCTCCTACAGGGGATCGGAGCCAGCCTTCAGGCTGCGAAGCATGCACTATTCGGGTGCATATCGGCAGCTCTGATTACTTGAGGCTACCCGACAGGAATTGCTGCAAACGTTCCGATTGCGGATTGACCAGCACTTCGCGCGGGTTGCCGCTCTCTTCCACAACACCTTTGTGCAGGAACACCAACTGGTTCGACACTTCACGGGCGAAGCCCATTTCGTGCGTGACCACGACCATGGTGCGACCTTCCTGAGCCAGCGCTTGCATGACTTTCAACACATCGCCCACCAGCTCCGGGTCGAGGGCCGAAGTCGGTTCGTCGAACAGCATCACTTCCGGTTCCATCGCCAGCGCACGGGCAATCGCCACACGCTGTTGCTCGCCACCGGACATGTGCCCCGGGAACGCGTCTTTACGATGGGCCACGCCAACCTTGTTCAGGTAGTGCTCGGCTTTCTCGCGGGCTTCGGCCTTGGACACGCCCAGCACGTGGACCGGCGCCTCCATGATGTTTTCCAGCGCGGTCATGTGCGACCACAGGTTGAAATGCTGAAACACCATCGACAGGCGCGAACGCATGCGCTGCAGCTGTTTCGGATCAGCGGCTTTCAGCGCGCCGTCCTTGTTCGCGACCAGCTTCAGCTCTTCGTTGTTGAGCAGGATCTTGCCCGCGTGCGGCTGCTCAAGCAGGTTGATGCAGCGCAGGAAAGTACTTTTGCCGGAGCCACTGGAGCCGATGATGCTGATCACATCGCCGGCTGCCGCTTTCAGGGACACGCCCTTGAGCACTTCGTGACTGCCATAGCGTTTATGCAGGTCTTGGACTTCAAGTTTGTACATGCGGTCGGTTCTCACAAAAACAGTCAGTCAGTCGTTGAGCAAGCGCCCGTGACGCAGCGCTTCGCGCCCCGCCACCTTGGCCAGCCAGAAACCGGGTTGGGCATAGCGCAGCCGTTCAATGGCAAACAGCACCCCGGACGTACCAGCACATACCGTGCTGACCCGATCGGACACAGGGTCGATCACTTCGAAAATCTCATCCCCGGCTTCAACCCACTCGCCGGGTTTACGCAGAAAACTCACCACACCGGGGTGCGGCGCCAACAGCAATTCAGTGCCTTCGAACGGCATGCCTTCGCACGGTTCGTTGGCCGGCTTCGGCCACTCGCCAGTGATCAGGCCTTGCTCGGCGAGAAACGCCAGAATGCCTTCGGCCCAAGCCACCGCATCCGCGCGGTCGGTATTGGCCTGACCGCCCAGCTCGACGGTAGTCGCCAGGCACGCCAGCGGGATCTGCGCGTCCGGGAACTGCCGCGACAGACGCAGCCACGGCAACGAACACGCTTCATCGAAGGAGCTGCCGCCGGAATCTTCCGCCAGCAGGCCAACCTTCACATTCAGGTGCGCCGCCAGCGAACGCCACTGCGGCCAGTGCTGCGGCAGCGCATACATGTGCAGCGCGGCTTCTGCGTCGCAATGCAGATCGAGCACCACATCGGCGGTGCAGGCGTGGCTGAGCAATACGCGCTGCATGCCTTGCAACTGGCTGCTCGCCTCGGGCAACGCCGCCAGATGATCAGTCATGGCCTGACGGATCAGGCGAATGTTGGCGTGCGGATCGTCGCCGAGGCTGTCAGCCAGTGTCGCTGCAACCGGTGCGCTCAATTCGACGAAATCGCGGTTGAAATTCTTGCCGCTGCCCGCCTCGAAACGCCCCTGATGATTGCCTTGCAGCAATTGGCCGAGGCCCAGCGGGTTGGCGACCGGTACCAGCTCGATCACGCCGTTGAGCAAGCCTTGGGCTTCGAGTTCGCCGAGGCGCTTTTTCAGCTCCCAGGCGGTGCGCATGCCCGGCAGTTCGTCAGCGTGCAGGCTGGCCTGGATGTAAGCCTTGCGCTCGCCGCTCCCAAACCGGAACACCGAAATCTTGCGCTCGCTGCCCAGATGACTCCACGGCAATACGTGGTCGATGCGTTCCATATCAGTGCTTCCGCGGGGCCAGGTAGCTCAACCAGCGGCGCTCGGCCAGCTTGAACAGCTTTACCAGAATGAAGGTCAGGCACAGGTAGAACACGCCGGCGGTGATGTACGCCTCGAACGGCAGGTAATACTGCGCGTTGACGGTACGGGCCGCGCCGGTGATGTCGATCAGGGTCACGATGGACGCCAGACTGGTGGTCTGCAGCATCATGATCACTTCGTTGCTGTACTGCGGCAGCGCCCGGCGCAGGGCCGATGGCAGCAGGATGCGCTTGTACAGTTTGAAGCGCGACATGCCCATGGCCTTGGCGGCTTCGATCTCGCCGTTCGGCGTGGCCTTGAGGCTGCCGGCGATGATTTCGGCGGTGTAGGCGCTGGTGTTGATCGCGAAGGCCAGGCAAGCACAGAACGTCGCGCTGGACAGCCACGGCCACAAGAAGCTTTCACGTACCGCTTCGAACTGCGCCAGACCGTAGTAGATCAAGAACAGCTGCACCAGCATCGGCGTGCCGCGGATCACGTAGGTGTAGAGCCACGCAGCGCCGTTGACGATCGGGTTCTTCGAGACGCGCATCAGGCCCAGCGGCAGCGCCGCCAACAGACCGAACAACAGCGACAGCGCGAGCAGTTTGAGGGTGGTCAGCAGGCCGCCGAGGTACAGCGGCATGGCCTCCCAAATGACGTTGTAGTCGAAGATCATAGATCAGCCGCCCTTACGCCTACCGAGTAGCGCTTCTCAAGGTGACGCAGCGCCAGCAACGAGACACTGGTGATCACCAGGTACATCGCCGCCACTGCGAGGAAGAAGGTGAAAGGCTCGCGGGTGGCATCTGCCGCCTGCTTGGCCTTGAACATCATGTCTTGCAGACCGACCACCGAAATCAGCGCGGTCGCTTTGGTCAAAACCAGCCAGTTGTTGGTGAAGCCAGGAATCGCCAGGCGAATCATCTGCGGCACCATCACCCGGAAAAACACCTGAAAACTGCTCATGCCGTACGCCATGCCCGCTTCAGCCTGGCCCTTGGGGATCGCCATGAACGCACCACGGAAGGTCTCGGACAGGTACGCACCGAAAATGAAACCGAGAGTGCCGATACCGGCGGCCAGCGGGTTCAGGTCGATGTAGTCGTCATAACCGAGCATCGGCGCGACGCGGTTGAGCAGGTCCTGACCGCCGTAGAAGATCAGCAGGATCAGCACCAGATCGGGAATCCCGCGAATCACCGTGGAATACAGATCGCCCAGCCACGCCAGCCAGCGAATCGGCGACAGGCGCAACGCGACCCCGATCAGCCCGAGAACGATGGCCAGGGCCATGGACGACAAGGCGAGCTGAAGCGTCAGCCATGCGCCATCGAGGATGACAGCCCCGTAGCCTTTCAACATGATTCAGGTCCTCGAAAGTTGGGATGAAAAAATGGCGCAAACCGCAGAGATCCTGTTGCTTGCGCCATTTCTGACTTGTCGCAGAGACGTGTTACTTGCCGTAGATATCGAAGGCGAAGTATTTGTCCTGGATAGCTTTGTATTTGCCGTTTTCACGGATAGCCGTGATGGCGGAGTTGATCTTGTCTTTCAGCGCGTCGCCCTTGCGCACCGCGATGCCTACGCCGTCGCCGAAGTATTTGACGTCGGTGAACTGCGGGCCAACGAAGGCGAAGCCTTTGCCGGAATCAGTGTTCAGGAAGCCGTCCTGCAGCAGAGTGGCGTCCGCCACGGTACCGTCGAGACGACCAGCGGCCACGTCGAGGTAGATTTCGTTCTGCGAGCCGTATGGCTTGATCTCGGCACCCAGCGGGGCCAGGACTTCGCGAGCGAAACGCTCGTGGATCGAACCACGTTGCACGCCGATGTTCTTGCCCTTGAGCTCAGACAGGTTGTCGCTGACAACGGTGCCTTGCTTCATGACCAGACGGGCCGGGGTGTTGTAGTACTTGTTGGTGAAGTCCACGGACTTCTTGCGGTCTTCAGTGATCGACATCGACGACAGGATCGCGTCGATCTTGCGCACTTTGAGTGCCGGGATCAGACCGTCGAACTCTTGCTCGACCCACACACACTTGACCTGCATCTGCTCGCACAGGGCGTTGCCGATGTCGTAGTCGAAACCGACGATGCTGCCGTCCGGCGCTTTGGAAGCGAACGGAGGGTAAGCCGCTTCGATACCGATCTTCAGAGGTTTTTCATCAGCGAAGGAATTCAGCGACAGCACGGACAGTGCCAGGGCGCCAAGCAGCACAAGTTTCTTCATCTTGGGACTCCATCGGTAAAGGGCAAAAACGGCAGAGTGAGCGACAGCCCAATATGCGAATGGGTGAATCGGGAAAGCGGTGCAGCATCGGTGGGAAATTTCCCGGTGAAACCACCAGGGGTTTCAACGTCAGCCACGATGAGCGAGTGATCGGCATTCTAACGACAGGCCCGAAGCCGATATTTCTTCAATGCGACAACTAATTACAGATGCACAGAGAAACCCGCTTGAGCGCATTGACAGCCTTGCAAATTCATGCAAGAGCGAAAGACAGTGAACCGATCTATGCTGCAAATTGCGGGCCTATTATTCGCAAACCCTTCTAATCCGGCAAGCGCAGCGTTGTGTCTTATTTTTCACCGGGGGTTTTGAGGCTCTAAAACGGGGCATTGCGTTTCCCTTTGCCCCGCTGCGGGGCGGGCGGTTACACATTTGGTTACTCGGATGGGGGTGGGTAACAGCGGGAAAGGTCTTACACGGGAAATCGATAATTATTGGTTGGGTGGTTTGGGTTTCTGAAAGGGGATTACTGCGGCGTCTGACAGATTGCTATCGCTGGCAAGCCAGCTCCCACACGGATTTCGATTGAGATTGAAATTCCGTTCACACCTGGGAAACCTGTGGGAGCTGGCTTGCCAGCGATGAGGCCAGTCCAGCCACCCCACAATTGCGCAGGAACTCAAACCTGCAACACACCACAAACCTGTGGGAGCGAGCCTGCTCGCGATGAGGCCAGCCCGGCCAGCACAAACCCTCCAGACACAAAAAAGCCCCGCCCGGCATCACCGGACAGGGCTTCTGTGAAGCTAACGCTTACGCCACATTCATCGTCTTGTGCGTATCAATCAAATGCTGCACCACACCCGGATCCGCCAGGGTCGAGATATCGCCCAACCCATCGTACTCAGACGTAGCAATCTTGCGCAGAATCCGCCGCATGATCTTGCCCGAACGGGTCTTCGGCAGCCCCGGTGCCCACTGGATCACGTCCGGCGAAGCAATCGGGCCGATCTCTTTGCGCACCCAGTTCTTCAGTTCCAGGCGCAGTTGCTCGCTCGGCTCCTCGCCGTTTTTCAGGGTGACGTAAACATAAATGCCCTGCCCCTTGATGTCATGCGGCACACCGACCACCGCCGCTTCGGCGACTTTCGGGTGGGCGACCATCGCGCTTTCGATCTCGGCGGTACCCATGCGGTGGCCGGAGACGTTGAGCACGTCGTCCACGCGCCCGGTGATCCAGTAGTAACCATCGGCGTCACGCCGCGCACCGTCACCGGTGAAGTACATGCCACGGAAAGTCTTGAAGTAGGTGTCGACGAAGCGGTCATGGTCGCCATACAGCGTGCGCGCCTGACCCGGCCACGAATCGAGAATCACCAGATTACCCTCGGCCTCGCCCTCGATGATGTTGCCAAGGTTATCGACCAGCGCCGGCACCACGCCGAAGAACGGACGCGCCGCCGACCCCGGTTTCAGTGCATGCGCACCCGGCAGCGGGCTCATCATGTTGCCGCCGGTTTCGGTCTGCCACCAGGTATCGACGATCGGGCAACGGGATTTGCCGACATTTTTGTAGTACCAGTCCCAGGCTTCCGGGTTGATCGGCTCGCCCACCGAACCGAGCAGACGCAGGCTGCTGCCGTCAGCGCCTTCAACAGCGGCGGTGCCCGACGCCATCATCGCGCGGATCGCGGTCGGTGCGGTGTAGAGGATGTTGACCTTGTGCTTGTCGACGATCTTCGCCACCCGGGTGATGTCCGGGTAGTTCGGCACGCCTTCGAACAGCACGGTGGTCGCGCCATTGGCCAGCGGGCCGTAGACGATGTAACTGTGACCGGTGACCCAGCCAACGTCGGCGGTGCACCAGTAGATTTCGCCCGGACGGTAGTCGAACACGCGCTCATGGGTCATCGCCGCATACAGCAAATAACCGCCGGTGGTGTGCTGAACGCCCTTCGGCTTGCCGGTTGAACCCGAGGTGTAAAGGATGAACAGCGCTTCTTCAGCGCCCATCTCTTTCGGCGCGCAGACGGTGCCCGCCACTTTCATCAGGTCTTCGTACCAGATGTCGCGATGCTGGTTCCACTTGATGTCGCCACCGGTGCGCTTGCACACGATGACTTTCTGGATGCTGCTGGTTTCCGGATTGGTCAGCGCGTCGTCGACGTTGGCCTTCAGCGAGATCTTCTTGCCGGCACGGATGCCTTCGTCAGCGGTGATCACCACTTTCGAGCGGCAGTCGATGATCCGCCCCGCCAGGGCTTCCGGCGAGAAGCCACCGAACACCACCGAGTGAATCGCGCCGATCCGGGTGCAGGCCAGCATGGCGACCACGGCTTCGGGGATCATCGGCATATAGATAGTCACCACATCGCCACGGTGCACGTCCTGACCACGCAGGGCGTTGGCCAGTTTGCACACTTGTTCGTGGAGTTCGCGGTAGGTGATGTTGCGGCTTTCGGAAGGATCGTCGCCCTCCCAGATGATTGCGATCTGATCGCCGCGCTCGGCCAGATGACGGTCGAGGCAGTTGTAGGAAACGTTCAGGGTGCCGTCGGCGAACCACTTGATGTCGACATGGTGATCGTCGAAGGACGTCTGCTTCACCGTGGTGAAAGGCTTGATCCAGTCAAGACGCTTGGCTTGCTCGCGCCAGAAGCCGTCAGGGTTGACGACCGACTGCTGGTACATGGCTTTGTAGGTCGCCTCGTCGGTCAGCGTATTGGCCAGAACCTCGGGACGAACGGGATACAGAGAAGCCGCACTCATCTTTCCTACCTCGGTGTAATAGTTGTTTTTGTATGACCCCGTTGTAGCCGGGCCGGCTCCATAGAACCATTCGACGATGGTAGTAACAAGCCCCTACAAAACATCCAGTTACCCCTGACGCAAGCCCTGCGCTGCTTGTTCCAATACCCCACAACCCCTGTGGGAGCTGGCTTGCCAGCGATTCAGGCGACTCGGTTATTCAGGCGAAACGCATCACCGGCAAACCTGGCCCCAGGCAATTTCGACCGATTGTTACCAAAACCGCGAAAAGTGTTTATCAAAACCCCACCTGTTTACCCCCACCCCACCTCCCTAAAATCCACTCCGCCGACAAGGCAAACGCGATTAACAACGTTACAGCCCCCACGAAGGCCGTTAATCCAGCTCTCAAGTAATAACTGCAAATGATGAAGTTCCACACGCAACCCTAAAAAGGTTGCGTGACCCCACTCGACCTCAAAAAGGTAAATCTGAAATGAAAGCTTTATTGGTTCTGGCCCTCAGCAGTCTGTGCGCAACCGCCATGGCAGACGAGGTCCCGACTGATGTCGCACAGCAACAACCGGTGATCGAGGAATACACTTACTCCACTCACCTGGACATCGCTAACGTAGTGTCCATGAGCGAAGTTCCAAACGTCTGCGAAGTTGTCCCGATGAAAATGGAATACGACGACTCCAAGGGTCAGCGTCATATCCTGCGTTACAGCGTGATGGGTAACGGATGCACCAATTGATGATCGAGACTGCACCGAATCGGATCGCTCAGCGCCTCATTTGAGGGTCGATTCCAGCCCGGCTTCGGTCGGGCTCAGTTGTGTCTGGAGTCGCTCAAAAGGGTTGCAAAACACAAGATATAGTGAAAAACCCGGTTTTTTGCTCATTTCTTGAGCAACCGAAGCCTCGCAAAAAAATTAATGAAAAAAAATTCTCATAGGCCAATCCCAGCGAAAGCCCTGTAAACCCTCGCTCCAATCGAAATCACCCGGCCAATCGAACGCCCTGCGGTGTTTCGCCCTCCCCCACGCCCGCGTTTTTTTCCCTATAATGCCGCCCTAATCGGGTCAGCAATATTCCCTTACAGGGATCAAAGCCATTCTGAAGCCCCGCAGCAGCCTCAACGCTGATCTGCGCCCGTCAGAGGCTCTCGGAAACCCGTACAAAATTCTGTTTTATTGCCTGCCTTGGCTGCCGCAAAAAACGATTCCTTAAGATCCAACGCGGTCTGTACGACCGTGTGAAAAACCAACCAATCAGGTTTCACACGGGGCGACAGGCCCTCACGCAGGAGACGACACGTCATGCTGAGCTGGGACGAATTCGACAAAGAAGACAGTGAAGTAGCAACCGTGAAAGGCGCCAACGCCGGCCACGCTACTGAAGCCAACATGGACCGCCTCGACAGCGCCGGCGGTGCCGCAGCGCTGGAAGCCCGCGCCGTGACCGCCGACGACTCGGCCGCCGTGGCCCGCGCCAAGGCCGCACTGGATTCCCTCGACGTCGCCGAAGGCCTCGCCGAACTCGAAGGCGCCTCCGCCCGTGTCGCCGTTGACGAAAAGCGCATGATTAACTGCCGCGCCGACCTCAACCAACTCGTACCTTTCAAGTACGACTGGGCTTGGCAGAAGTACCTGGACGGCTGCGCAAACCACTGGATGCCGCAAGAAGTCAACATGACCGCCGACATCGCCCTCTGGAAAAACCCGGAAGGCATGACCGACGACGAGCTTCTCATCGTGATGCGCAACCTCGGCTTCTTCT
>NZ_JBIVMY010000024.1:28825-85933 GCF_044753325.1 Pseudomonas sp. NPDC088414
GTTGCCAACAACCTGGTGCTGGCCGTGTACCGCCAGATCACCAACCCGGAAAGCCGCCAGTACATCCTGCGCCAGGCGTTCGAAGAGGCGATCCACACCCACGCCTACCAGTACTGCATCGAATCGCTGGCCATGGATGAAGGCGAGATCTTCAACATGTACCACGAGATCCCGTCGGTCGCCAAAAAGGCAGCCTGGGGCCTGAAATACACCCGTTCGATCTCCGATCCGAAGTTCGAAACCGGCACCCCGGACACCGACAAAGAACTGCTGCGCAACTTGATCGCCTACTACTGCGTGCTGGAAGGCATCTTCTTCTACTGCGGCTTCACCCAGATCCTCTCCATGGGCCGCCGCAACAAAATGACCGGCGTCGCCGAGCAGTTCCAATACATCCTGCGCGACGAATCCATGCACCTGAACTTCGGCATCGACGTGATCAACCAGATCAAAATCGAAAACCCACACCTGTGGGATGCCGAAATGAAGGAAGAAGCGACCCAGATGATCCTGCAGGGTACGCAACTGGAAATCGAATACGCCCGCGACACCATGCCTCGCGGCGTACTGGGCATGAACGCCGCGATGATGGAGGACTACCTGAAGTTCATCGCTAACCGTCGTCTGTCGCAGATTGGTTTGAAGGAAGAGTACCCAGGGACGACTAACCCGTTCCCTTGGATGAGCGAGATTATGGACTTGAAGAAAGAGAAGAATTTCTTTGAGACTCGCGTGATCGAATACCAAACTGGTGGTGCGTTGAGCTGGGACTAATGGTCTCGATCGCCACGATTTGACGATTGCTGCTTGAGTCGCCAAGTCGAGAAAGCAAAAAGCCCCGATCTGATCGGGGCTTTTTTGTGGGCGATCACTAATCCTTTTTTACGCCTACGTCACAGCGCTCAATCTCCTACAACACTTACAGCCGCGTCCCATTGAAGCCTGCTACAAGCACTACTAAGCTCTATCGCAGGTGCCTAAGAAACACCCAACGTAGAAGCTTGGTCAGTGACACAGACGTGTAATTCGTCAGTGCAACTGCTCTGCTCGTTGGGATTTCTTAAGTCCGCTCTACGTTGGGTCAGGTCCTCCCAAAATCTAACGTAGAGGTCTAGATATGTCTGATCCGCTCCCGGTAATGGTGTTCTCTCGCCACAACCTTTCTCTCCATGCCCTTCTATTAGAAAACCAGCCTTGGTTCTGCGCCCGTGATATCGGCCGTTTGATGGGTTTCCATCTGAATGATCGGGTGGTCAACAAGCTGGATAACGATCAGCGCCGCGTCTTATGGATTGAGTACTTTCGAGAGCCAGAACAACAGCTGATGCTTAGTGAATCCGGGGTGTACGCGCTGTTGGTCTATCACTACGTTCCGGGTAACCGGTTGTTGCGTGAGTGGTTGACCAACGAGGTCGTGCCAACCTTGCGCGATGCTGCGGATTCAGGAGATTCGAATCGGCCAATGTTGAGCTTGTTGGATTGGCCGGAGATGTCATTGAGTTTGCTGCATTGGCAGGATGAGGGCTGGATTCGGCTTCGGGATATGCCTTACCTGTTAAATGATCAGCCGCGACGACGAACGATCGAAGCTAATCCTTGGTGGCGGCGGGTCGTAAATACGTTGCAGTTATCTGCACATTCACTTAGGGCAAATCATCGAAAACCCAGCGACCGTTGAGAAGCCCTTTCAATTGCTCAACACTCAGTAATTGCTGAGGCTTTCTATGAACAATTGCGTGGCAATTTGCACAGAGAGGAACAAGGTCAGTCACTGGATCGACAACCTGTTCCTCTCCAAATTCGGAAATGGGCTTCACGTGATGTACATGAATAAAGCCCTTCGCGTGCTCCCCATAGGCTTTCTCAAAGTCGAAATCACATGCTTTGCATAGAAGGCCATGAATAGCGATAGCCTGACGTCTAAGCTTGGGACAACGCTCGTATCTCACACCGTAATAAGTGGATTTTTTACCTTCAGTACCAACGATTACGGTTTCAAAATCCTCTGTACCGTCAACCTGGCTGAAGTCATCTGCCTGCGATGGCGTCAGCACAGCATTGGATGAGATCCGGTCGAACACGGTTTTATCAATGGGCCGAACACCGTTACGCCAGTAATTGTTCTTTAGATTTGAGGGAATTTGCTCAAGGTACTCCCCCTCGAGCTTTATTGGGATTGCCGCCTCAAACTGACGAAAATCCTCAATGGAGGCAAACAGGTCTCCTCGCTTACTGTTCTTGTCTGCATACACCCTCCCTATCCGAGCCAAACCAAAATAATGAGGTGCAGAGCTCAAACGTAATGCTGCAAAAGCCTTATTTTTCAGTTTCCCCTTGTAGTAGAGAACTTCTGTTCCCGGGACAAGGATTTCCTTGTACCGCTTCGGGAAGTGGTAGAGAACCCCAGTTTGATCGGCCCATTTTGACAAATCATTCTCGGCAATTACGGCTGGCATCAACTCATCCTCTTATCAGATGCTAGAGATTACCAAATCTAGAGAAAAGTCCTACACGACTTACGGAAGGCTCTCACAACTGAATCAAGCCAAGTTTTCAGCCTTTCGGTGAGACATGTGTTCCACCTCTCGCTCTTAAATTGCTTTGACGGAGCCTAGAAAATGACCGCAACACTGCACCAAAAAAGAATTAGTAGGTGCACCACCACGCCCCTCCCGCTATTAATACCCCTCCCCCACTCAAGGATCCGAGCCCTGTCATGAAATTCGATCTCGCCTACTGCCTCAGCCTCGACGACAAGTTGTCGATCTATGACGTTCGCGATCTCAATTTTGATGAGACGGTGGCGTTCGATTCTGCGAAGGAGCACTTCCAGTGCCCCAACGATGCCTGTCGTTTGGCGTTTGATGCCTCCAACGAGCTGGGCACGTTCAACGCCAAGAACGTGAATTACGTGCGCACGCCGCACTTCAAGAACTTGCCCGGTACGCAGCATGTAGCGGGTTGTCCGTATGTGAGTTTGAAGGCGTCAGGGTCGGGGATTGAGGCGGCGGATGGTGAGGTGGATGACGCGCGGGAGGAGCATTTTCCGTCGGAGTTGTTGCTGACGCGACGTGAGTATGTGCGCAAACCTGCTGCGCCGGCGGGGGCGGCGGATGTGTTGCGCGATGATCCGGTGCGGGTGGCGCAGGTGAGTTCCAGAGAGTCGCAGGGGCGTGAGACGGCGCCGGACAAGACCAGTGTGTTTGCGCATCCGGTGGAGTGTTTTGTGTCGAACTTCGCCGACAAGGAGTTGCTCAAGCGCATGCCGTTGAAGATCGGCGAGCACACGGCGCCTTATGGCTCGTTCTTCAAGAAGATTGAGTATCTGACGGACAACAAGGGGCTGATTTACTGGGGCAAGATCAAGGAGATCAAGGATTACACCCAGAGTTTTCGTATCGATTTCGAGCAGAAGGTCTGGTTCAAGCAGGCGGATGAGGCGAAGAAGAAGCCGTATTCGGTGAACGTGTACTTGAGCAAGAAGTTGATCGACAACTACCGCAAGCGCAAGGCGTTTCTGGAAGAGATCAAGCACGCGATCGACAGCGACAAGGAGTTGTTCTGTTTCTTCTATGGGGTGACGCCGGAGTTGAAGCAGGTGCCGAGCAAGAAGACCCCCGAACAGACGTTCGGGGTGTTCAGTGCCAACATCGAGAACCTGGATCACTTTATTGTGCGGGAGGCGCCGGGGTTGGCGTGATGGTTAGCCTTTGGGCAATTGCAGTTTGGCTGCGCCACGGTGCTGGTTGACCAGCGAGTACGGCAGCACTGACCAATCAGGATTGTCGCAGTTACGTTGGTAACGGGCGAAGTAAGCGCCCAGGTAAATTCCCTTCGATGTGAAGTGCCAGTTGGAATAGCCCCAGACACTTTCATCGGTGTAATCGCAGTTGCCATCGTCTTCGGCGGGCTTCTTCATCTCTTCGGGATAGAGCGTGGTGAACTGTTTGACCAGCCACGGCGCCATGACTTTCATCTGATCGTATTCGGTGGCCTCGCTATTCGGTTCACCAATCCACACTACATCTTTTAGTTTCAACAATTCGCCGGTGTGGACGTCGAGGTTGATCGGCGAACTGCCGAAGTCCGGGTGAGCGCCGCCGCAGCTGTAACCGGTGGAGATGTCCAGGCTGACCACGTCGGGCGAGAGAAACTCAGGGGCAGCACCTTGATCGAATTCGGCGTATTCCCCGCCACCCATCATGCAGCGGTGATAGTCGATGACTTCAGTCCAGAGCCTTCCGAGCAAGTGGTTGTTGATCCGCTGCTGCTCTTCCTTCGTATAGCCAGACTCGACACTGAACAGCGAAATCTTCGACTCAGGCTCCGTCCACCATTGCAGGTCGTAGCCCATGAAGTTTTCTTTCCTCTCCGGTTTGAGCTTGAGTCCCTGTAAGCGCAAATACTCGTAGGGATCGCTCTTCGGCAACGTGGCAATAAAGGGCAACGTCGTTGCAGTTGGCGCGGGAAGTTTGGCTTCGGTCAGTTGTACCGGCAGCTTCTTGCCCTTGGGGTTTTGCCATTCGCCCTGCCAGCCATTGGCGGTGGATTTCAACTTCAGGGTGGGCAGCGGTTTGTCGTCGCCATAGCGGTTGTTGCCTTCAACAAGGTTCAATGTGCTGTCTTGCAGCGAGCCACTGAGCTCCAGGTCGCGGTGATACTTCTCATAGAAGTAGCGGCCGGTAACTTCGTCCTGCTGCGTGGTGTTGAGCTCCACCACAATCGGCATCTTGCCCAACGTACCGGTGAACACGCGTCGGCCATCTTCGGCATGGGCGGTGGAAATCAGTGTGAACAGCGCCGCAGCGTATGGCGCCAGGCGCAGCAGTCCCTTGAGCATGGATCGATCCCTGATTTAGTCTGAGGTTGCGCCGTAATGTTCAGATCGACGCGAGTAAATTTAGCGGCGAATCATGACGAGGTCTGTCACAGAAATCGAGTGCGCCCGCAGGTTTCAACTCTCTAGTGTCGCTTCGAAAGCACGAATCTCTTGTTGCGCCTTCCTGCGCCGTTTCAGAGCGCCGTGAATATCTGTTTCATCCGCTGCGCAGTATTGACGTAACCAGTGAGCGATCATTTCTTCATCCGGCCAGAAATATTCCTTTTGGCCTTTGCTTCTGGGCCTGTCGTTCACCTGTGCATCGAAGCCAATAGCAGCCCGTTCGCCCTGCGGCAAACATCCCCACTCCGCTGCGCAATCTTGAAAAAACCAGGCAATTTCATCGATGTGCTTTTGCGCACTGCGATGGCTGCGTCGATAAAACCTGTACTCCAGACAGGCCTCTTCCATTCGCTGCGGCATGATGCCGGCATCGACCCAGTTCATGAGATCGTGGTTGATCGCATCGCGCATTAACCCTTCACGCCAACGATCCGCAAACCAGGCAATAAAGCCTTCTGTGCCAGCCTTCTTGGCATCGGCGAAGATCATGCAATAACGAGTTTCCACATGAATGACGAACAGTACATGCTTACGCTGCACGGTGATGGCGTGCACCAGCCACTGCTCGACGAAAGGGGCACACTCATCGTCCTCAATAACCGACGACGGCAGTTTTGGGTCTACCGGCGTGAGTTTTTTGCCCTTATGCACACGGCTAAAGAACTTACTGGCGGCCTCGGTACAATTGAAGATCAACATCTGTTTTCTCTACTAATACGGGTCAATGACGCTCATTCGTCATATTTGCTTTCTTCGGCCCACTCAATCTCATAAGGCTGGCGAACGGCATCTGAGATTCTCTCTCGCATATCTTCACTGAGCGCTGACAATTCCTCGTCGGTGAGCAAGTCGTGCGCGATCATCAACATCAAAGGCAGCACTACGTTTGAGCGATTCATCCGCCCATCGAAAACCGCCGCCATATCCTTGTCTCGACTTCGCATCATGCGATAAAGCGTCAGGTAGCGAGCATGCGCTGACAGCGTACTGTTTTGAGTGATGATCTGGGTCTCGGCCAGTACGCCTTGGCAAAATCGATCCAGCGCTAACTTGCGCAGTTCTTTGAATGTCTTCCAGTCACTTTCCAAGATCGCCATATTGTCTCCGCGAAGCAATTTTGAGTTGAGCCGGGAAGGCCTCATCTTATAGACATGCCCAGCAAAACAAGAATCAGCAATCCAATATAGACCCAGGCATGCACCCGATCCGGTATCCGCCCGATCCACGGCGTGGCCAAGCGAATCCCGACCAACGACCCCAGCGTCAGCACCGCAAACGCCAGCAAATCCACATACCCGACAAACCACGCGCCCAGGTCCGTCTCGCTGAAACCGGCCAGCGCCATGTAGGTCAGTGTTCCGGCCACGGCCACCGGCACGCTCAGCGGGTTCGCCATGGACGTTGATTGGGACATGCTCAACCCGCAGCGACGCAACAGCGGCACGGTCATGACGCTTCCTCCTACGCCGAGGAACGTGGCGATGGCGCCGATGCCTACACCGCCGGCGGATGTTTCCTTGCGATCCAGCCGGCGTGGGATGACGCCGTCGCTGCGGGAGAGGAAGCCGCGTCTGAGCAGGCAGTCGATGATGGTCACGCCGAGGTAGGCGATGAAGGCGTAGCGAATGACTTCGCCTCTGACCCACACCGCAGCGATCGCGCCGATGATTGCGCCCAAGGCGATGAAGCCGCCGAGGGGCCACAGGTAATGGCGGATCAGGTTGCCGGCGCGGCGGTGTTTATGGGTGGCGATCAGGGCGTTGACGATCATCACGCAGGTCGAGGTGGCGACGGCGATGTGCATGGCCGATTGGCCGATGGGGTCGTCGGCGCCGTGGCTGGCGCTGAGCATGCGGTAGAGCAGCGGCACGACGACGAAGCCGCCGCCGAAACCGAAGAGCACGGCGGTGGTGCCGGTCAGGCAGCCGAAGAGGGTCAGCAGGAGGTAGAACATGGCGCGTCTTCCGGTAATGGGGAGCGCTCGACCATAGAGCGACGCGGATTGGCCTGCTTCAGCAAATCAGCCAATAATGTTTGCGTTTACGCCAATTACCCGGAAACGCCCGATGCGTAATGTTTCGATCAACCTGCTGGATGACACGCCGCGCCCGGTGGTGGCGATCGGTACGGATTATTCCCACGGCCATCTGTTGCCGTTTCATACACACCGGCGGGCGCAATTGTTGTACGGCGCGACCGGGGTGATGCAGGTCCGCACCCATGACGGCAACTGGGTGGTGCCGCCACAACGGGCGGTGTGGATTCCGCCGGGAGTGGCGCATGAGGTGCTGATGCTTGGGGTGAGCACGCGCAGTCTGTACATCGAGCCGGGGGCGGTGGACTTGGGCCAGCGCTGCCAGGTGATCAGCGTTTCGCCGTTGATGCGGCACTTGTTGATGGAAGCGGTGGAAGTGCCGCTGACTTATGACCTCGAAGGACGCGACGGCGTATTGGTTGACTTGCTGCTGCATGAACTGGCGCGCAGTGCGCCCCTGCCCTTGCACATTCCGCTGCCGACTGACGGAAAGCTCTTGGCTTTGTGTCAGAACTTTCTGGATCAACCCAACGCCCACCAGTCGCCACAACACTGGGCCGGGCAGTTGCACATAAGCTTGCGCACCTTCAACAGATTGTTTCGGCAGCAGACCGGGTTGAGCTTCAGCCAGTGGCGGCAACAGGCCTGCGTGGTGCTGGCGCTGGCGCGGTTGGCCGCCGGTGAGGCGGTGACGCGGATCGCCCTGGATTTCGGTTATGAGAGCCCGGCGGCGTTCTCGACGATGTTCCGGCGCATCCTCGGACAGGCACCGTCCGTCTGGTTGGAGGCGGCGAACTAGGGCAAATCAAAAAATGCGTTTGATCCCGGCCGAAAACAACTGTACAAAAACACAGTACATTTTCAATCAGCACTCTTGAGCCCGGAGCACACCATGGCCTCTCTTGCGATGAACCACATCCTCGAACGCATTGCCCTTTTCCAGTTCACCCCGACGCACTGCGTCCAGGCCCGAGCGATGCTGGGCTGGAGCGTGGAACAGCTGTCGCGCGAAGCGGAGGTTGCGGTGGACGACATTCAGCGGTTTGAAGCGCAGCAGGACGTGGCGGATGCGGCGCGGCTGGCGTTGGCTTACCGGTTTGAGGCACAAGGGTTGGTGTTCTTTCCCGGGTTTGCGCCGGGTCGCAAATTGAATCCCCAGGCCATGCAGCAGAACGTTGTAGAGCGTGGGGATTTTGCTTAGGTGCAATGATTACTTGAACGCAGGGTGCCGCAGCTCGGCAGAGGCTTGTTCATAGCTGTAGGCCATGGCGAACAGTTGCGGCTCGCTCCATGGTTCGCCGAAAAAGAACACAGACGTGGGTATGCCGTTAGCGCCCATGCCCGATGGCAGGGTTATCGCCGGGTAACCCGCCACTGCGGCAGAAAATTGCGAGTAACCATCCGCTTCGGCAACCATGGCGTCGAGGTTGTGTTCCCGCAGTTGCTCGTCGATGGCGTCCTTGAAGTTTTTACTGATGGCCAAGATCAAAGCGCTGGCCTGTTCGTGAGTCATGTCCAGCGCATGCATCGCTTCGAGCGTGGCCTGCCCATAGCCCTCCTTGCCGGGATTGAGCTGATTGAAGTCGATCAGGTCCTGCAGCGACTGGATCGGCAGGCCGGAACGGCTGACGAGATATTCAGGCAATTCGTATTTCATCGCACCCATCAGACCGGGTACGAAATTATCGATATCAGGTAAACGAACGGTCACTGGCACGAGCGTCGCACCTTGTTTCTCGAGTGTGGCCATTGCCTTTTGAAACTCCACTCCAGGAGTCAGGACCACGCCGCCCGTCCCCTCGTAAGCGGCGGGATAACCGATACGCTTGCCTTGCAGGGCATCGTTTGCCAGTAACGCCGTGTAGTCGATTCCTGTCGGGGCGGCCGATGTCGCGGAGTCCGCAGCATCCATGCCTTGCAACACGTTGAACATCATTGCCGCATCGCGGACAGTACGTGTCAAAGTGCCTGGGGTGTCTTGCAGACGGGTGATCGGCACTACCCCGCTTCGACTGAACAGACCCAAGGTGGGCTTGACGCCAACCACACCATTGGCCGATGCCGGGCAAGTGATCGAACCGTTGGTTTCCGTGCCCAAGGAGATCGGCGCGAAACCGGCAGACACGGCAGCGGCCGACCCCGAACTGGAACCGCAGATTTCCTCGCTCAATGCGTGTGGATTTTTCCCTTGCCCACCACGTCCGCTCCAACCATGGGGCAACCCCATCTCCCGCACATAAGCCCATTCGCTCATGTTGGCTTTACCCAGAATAATCGCGCCGGCATCCCGCAGTTGTTTAACCACAAAGGCATCGTTGGCTGCCGGCTGACCGACCATGGCCAAGGAGCCGGCACTGGTTTGCAGGCTGTCGGCGGTATCAAAATTGTCTTTGAGCAGTACCGGAATACCATGCAACGGACCACGCGACTGTCCCTCGTTACGCTCGTTATCCAGCGCGGTAGCCATTTCGATGGCTTGTGAATTCAGTTCGATGATGGCGTGGATAGCAGGGCCTTGCTTGTCCAGCTCGGCAATTCGCTGGTGGAAGTGTTCAACCAGTTCAACAGCAGTGAGCTTATTGTCGGCCATCATTTTGCTGAGTTCACTGACGCTGGCGTAATGAAGATCGGCTGCCGAATGGGCGGTGGCAGCGGCACCTGTCGCTGCCAGTGCGACCAATATGGATTTCGTCAGCGTATTCACGCGACGTTTAAAGAAGTTTTTCATGTACATCGTCCTTGTTTAGGCTCATCACGAGTGACTCATTCACTCGCGACCAAGCCTACCGAGGACATAGGAAAGAGCTGTCAGCTAGCTGGACTACCGACAGTAGGAAAAGTCATCCTGACTTGTAGCCGCTACCAGCAATTGGGGCGTTTTCCGACACATCTTGCTCCATATTCAGCCACCACGTGTGCCCCCGCTGCGGCTGCATCAGGTTAAACGCCTCGCCCATTCGTGGCGTGGTGATCGAAACACTGCGTTCCCACGCCAGCGCCAGAATCCGGTCAAACGGTTCATGCCAGGCGTGCATCGCCAGGTCGAAGGTGCCGTTGTGGATCGGAAACAGCCAGCGGCCCTTGAGGTCGATGTGCGCTTGCAGGGTTTCTTCGGGTTGCATGTGCACGTGTGGCCATTCGACGTTGTAGGCACCGGTTTCCATCAGGGTCAGGTCGAACGGGCCGTATTGTTCGCCGATGCGTTTAAAGCCGTCGAAGTAGCCGCTGTCACCGCTGAAGAAGATTCGCGTATCGCCATCGATCATCACCCACGAAGCCCACAACGTGCTGTTGCCGTCGAACAGGCCACGCCCGGAGAAGTGCTGCGACGGGGTGGCGACGAAGCGGATGCCGGCGATTTCGGTGCCCTGCCACCAGTCGTACTGGCGGACTTTGCTGGCGTCGATGCCCCACTTGATCAGGGTGTCGCCGACGCCCAGCGGGGTCAGGAAGTAGTTGGTCTTGGCCGCGAGTTTCAGCACTGCCTGGTAATCGAGGTGGTCGTAGTGGTTGTGCGACAGGATCACCGCTTCGATCGGCGGCAATTGGTCGATGCTGATCGGCGGCTGGTGAAAGCGTTTCGGGCCGGCCCATTGCACCGGCGAGGCGCGCTCGGCGAAGACCGGGTCGGTGATCCAGAATTTGTCGCGCATTTTCAGCAGCAGGGTCGAGTGGCCGAGGCGATAGACGCTGTGGTTGGGCGCCGCCAGCAGGTCTTCACGGGTCAGCGCTTGCACCGGGATCGCGGCGGCCGGGCGGGTATTGCGCGGCTTGTGGAAGATCATGTTCCACATGATCCGCAGCATCTTGCGCAGGCCTTCGCGTTGCACCGGCGCATGGTTGCGAAATAGCCCTTGATCCTGGCGAGAGGCTTCAGGCGTGGAAGTTTGATCCGCAGAAAAATCTGGATTGGCCATGACTGAGAGACTCCAGAAAAACCGCGCAATTCACGGTTTTTCACGGTGGGACGATAAATGGCCAAGGCACGCACGCATCAGCCGAACTTTCTGGTTTTTAGGTTGCGCGGATTAACGCAACATTACACTGGGTGGTGTAGTTTCTAGGTTGCATGAAACTGGATGACAAGTAAACTGCCAAGTGTAATTCCACCCCTTTTCTGCCGAAGCGTACTTATGACAGCAACAAAGCGCCTCACCGACCGCAAACGCGAAGCCATTATTCAGGCGGCGATTGCCGAATTCCGCGCCAACGGATTCGAGATCACCAGCATGGACAAGATCGCAGCTACCGCCGGGGTGTCGAAGCGCACGGTGTACAACCACTTCCCCAGCAAGGAAGAGCTGTTCGCCGAAATTCTCAACCAACTCTGGGCACGCATCAGCGCCGAACAGACCGTGGTCTACCGCGCCGATCAGCCGCTGCGCGAGCAACTGCTGCCCCTGTTGCTGGCTAAACTGCAGCTGATGGCCGATGACAACTTTCTCGGACTGGCCCGGGTGGCAATTGCTGCCACCATCCATTCCCCGGAACGCGCGCAAGACATGGTGGCGCGCATGGGAGAGCGCGAAGAAGGCCTGACGGTGTGGATTCGCGCCGCTCAGGCGGATGGTCGACTGAAAACCGTGGAGGCGGAATTCGCCGCGCAACAGATGCAGGGTCTGTTGAAATCGTTCGGGTTCTGGCCGCAGATTTCCATGGGCCTGCCACCACTGGATGCGGACACGCAGAAAGCTGTGGCCGAGTCGGCACTGGAGATGTTCCTGGCGCGATACCAGCTCTAGACCGCTCCTCTCCTGTGCCCACCACGATTAAATGGCTCGAAAGGACACTGATTATCCCCGGTGGAATAAATGACAATGTCCGACAATTGACCGACGAACGGTCAACCTGAATAAACACTTCAAAGTATTTCAGGATGAATCTGGCGCAGGACATCATGGAAAACCAACGCGGCAAGGGCCTGTCATTCGCCAGACGCATTTATCTGCCAAGGACCATCGGTCTGGGCGTCGGCTTTTTCAGCGTCGCGGCCGCGCTGTATCCGTTGCACATGCCGACCTGGCTCTGGGCGCTGCTGGTGTTCAACGGTTTTATCTGGCCGCATCTGGCCTATCAGGTTTCGACCCGCTCGACCTTCCCCTACCACGCCGAACGCCGCAACCTGTTGTACGACTCGTTGTGCGGCGGTTTCTGGACCGCGTGTTTTCAGTTCAACCCGCTGACCACCGTGACCATTCTGTCGATGATGACCATGAACAATGTCGCCGCCGGTGGACGACGTCTGTTCCTGCTGGGTGCTCTGGCCCAAATCGCCGGCGTGTTGCTGGGCTGGTTACTGTTCGGCTTCAAGTTCAGCCTGACGATGACGCAGATCCAAGTCTGGGCCTGTCTGCCGATGCTGACCTTGTACCCCTTGGCCCTGGGCATGGTCTGTTACCAACTGGCGATCAAACTTGCACGACACAAACGTGCGCTCAGGGACCTGAGCCGCACCGACAGCCTCACCGGGTTGCTCAATCACGGCGCCTGGAAGGATCTGCTGCACACGCATTTCATGCTGTGCCGGCAACACCACACCCAGGACATTCTGGCGCTGATCGATATCGATCACTTCAAGACCATCAACGATAACTACGGGCACATCGTTGGCGACGCCGTGTTGCGTGAGCTGAGCCAGGCACTCAACGGGCTGCTGGCCGAAGGTGAACGGGCCGGACGTTATGGCGGCGACGAGTTTTGCCTGATCCTGCCCGACCAGCCACTCAATAAAGCCGAGGCGCAAATGGAACGATTGCGTCAGGCGCTGGACCAATATCGGCACCCGGATGTGCCAGCGCTGCGCGTCAGCCTGAGTATCGGTCTGGCCCGGTTTCAGCCGTCGTATAGCGACGCGGTTGCCTGGCTGGATGACGCCGATAAAGCGCTGTATACCGCTAAACACACGGGGCGCAACACCATCAGTGTGGCGCTGAGCAGTCCGGGCTAAGAAGACGCCCCCCTCTCAGTCTTGAAAAAACTGCAAACATGTTGATTCGCAATTTCTTGTACAACTTAAATCAGTTTGTATAAGATCTGCTCGTCAGCCTGGATGCTGGCACTTTGCAGTCAATGACCAATGCCGACCCGGCATTGCTCTGCCAGCGCGGAAACAGGGACACAAACCTCGTCTTTCCCTACTTCCAGGTACTGCCCCTATGTTTTTCAAACGCCACCAGTCCGAACTCAACGACCTTCAACACACCATCACCGAACAGAACGGCCTGCTTGAAGCGATCAATCGCTCCATGGCGGTGATCGAGTTCGACCTTGAAGGCGTAGTGTTAAAGGCCAATGACAACTTCCTCAAAACCATGGGTTACCGCGCCGAACAGGTGATCGGCCAGCCGCATCGCTTGTTCTGCACCCCGGAGTTTGGCCGCAGCGCGCAATACACCGAACTGTGGTCGCGCCTGAAAAACGGCCAGTTCCAGTCCGGCACCTTCGAGCGGATCAACAGCCAGGGCCAGCCGGTCTGGCTGGAAGCCAATTACAACCCGATCAAGGATGCGTCGGGACGCGTGGTCAAAGTGGTCAAGTTCGCCATGGACGTGACGACCAAGGTCCAGCAGGAAAGCGAGGCCAACGCCAAGCTGCAGGCGATCGACCGGGCAATGGCGGTGATCGAATTCGACCTCAACGGCGGCATTCTCACCGCCAACCAGAATTTTCTGACGCGCATGGGTTACACGCTCGCTGAACTCAAGGGTAAACATCACCGTTTGTTCTGCCGCGCTGAACTGGTCAACAGCAGCGCCTATGAGGATTTCTGGCGCCGGTTGAATCAGGGTGAACTGTTCCAGGGCCAGTTCGAACGTGTCGACAAGCGCGGCCAGAGTGTGTGGCTGGAGGCCAACTACAACCCGGTGTATGACGCCGCCGGGCGTTTGTGCAAAGTAGTGAAATTTGCCACGGACGTCACCGCCCGTGTCGAGCAGCACGAGCACGATGCACGCAGCGCCAGCGCCGCTTATCACATCTCGGTGGAAACCCGGAAAGTCGCCGAGCAAGGCACTCAGGTGATCCAGCAGGCGGCCAGTGAGATGCGCGAAATCGCTGACGATATCGCGCAGTCATCAACGCTGATCGCGCAACTTGGCGAGCGTTCGGAGCAGATCACAGCGATCGTCAACACCATCCGTGCGATTGCCGACCAGACCAATCTGCTGGCGCTCAACGCGGCGATTGAAGCGGCGCGCGCCGGGGATCAGGGGCGCGGGTTTGCGGTGGTGGCGGACGAAGTGCGGCAACTGGCGGCGCGTACCAGCGGCTCAACGGCAGAGATTTCCAACATGATCGGTTTGATCCAGAGCGAAACCCGGCAGGCGATCAAGAGCATGGAAGGCACCCGCGGGCGGGCGGCGCAAGGCGTTGAACTGGCGGATCAGGCCGGCAGCGTGATTCTGCAGATCCGCGATGGCGCCAGTGAAGCGGTGCAGGCGGTGAGCATGTTTGCCAATGAACGGGCGCCGGGCTGAGAGACCGCGTCGCGGCTTTCGCTGGCAAGCCCGCTCCCACAAGGATCGAGTCGATCATCTAACCTGTGATCAACCCAGAACCTGTGGGAGCGGGCTTGCCCGCGAAGGGGCCGTCAGCCTCAGCACAAGGCTATAGTGACCCAAAGCCCCTGAAGCCTGCCGAGCCCATCATGACCACAGAAAAACCCGAAACGCCCTCCACCGCCCCCGTCGACCACCTGCGCTTCCACCGCCCCCACGCCCACCTCAACACCACCTTCGGCAACGACACGTTCGCCTTGCGCGCTGAGGCCTTCGCGCGGTTCTTCGGCACGCCGACCTTTCTTGGCGCACAAACCCTGATCGTGCTGTTGTGGGTGTGCCTCAATGCGACAGGCATCACCACTTTCGACGTGTACCCGTTCATCTTGTTGAACCTCGCGTTCAGCCTGCAATCGGCCTACGCCGCGCCGCTGATCCTGCTGGCACAAACCCGCCAGGCCGCACGGGACAAGGCGCAATCGGACGCCGACGCGCAACACCGTGAAGCGCTGGCCGTGGCCAACACCGAGCGTCAGGCGCAAGCGGCGCACACCACCGCGCAATTGCTGGAGCTGCTGGAGCAGAACACCCAGCTCACCGAAATGACCAAGAGCCTGACTGAACGCATCGAAGGCCTGACCCGCGAACTGCATGCGCACATCTGCCAGAACCCGCAACGCTGATCACGGCAACCGCAGCGCCCGCCCAAGCTCATCGAACAGCGTGACCACCGAGCGCAACGCCCGGCAGTCCGGGCGGGTCAGCAGCCACAGCGCGGTGTCGTAGCCGTGCAACGGTTCGCTGAGGGCGTGCAAATCTTCAGTGATCAGAAAGTCCGGCAACGCTGCCACACCGAGTCCGCCGCGCACCAGTTCGGTCACCGACAGCATGCTGTTGCAGCGATAACTCGGGGTCACGCCGGGCAACTGTTGACGCCGCCAGGTGACGGTCGGGTGATCCGGCAGAAACTCGTCCGGAGCGATCCAGGTCAGCGCCGCCAAATCCGATGCATCGACGTTTTGCAGATAACGCGCGCTGGCGCAGACCCGGTAGGAAATCTTCGCCAGTTGCCGTCCGACCAGATGCTCCGGCGGTGTACGCGTCAGGCGCAGGGCGATGTCGGCGTCGCGGCGGCTGAGGTTGGCGAAATCGTTGGAGGTGCTCAGTTCGATTGTCAGCGCCGGATAGTTCGGCATGAACTGCACCAGCGCCGGCAACAGCAGACCTTGCAGCACCGAATCGGTACAGGTCAGGCGCACTGTGCCGCTGACTACTTCCCCGCCCTGTTCGACACCGATCCGCGCCGCTTCCAGTGCCTGCTCGGCGCGTTCGGCCTGCTCGGCCAGGGTCTGCGCGAGGGTGGTGGGCAGGTAACCGGCGCGGCTCTTTTCGAACAATTGCTGGCCCAGCGCTGACTCCAGACGCCGTACCGCGCGAAACACCGTCGACACGTCTACTCTGAGCAGCTGCGAAGCCCGAGCCAGAGAGCCGCCGCGCACCAACGCGAGGATCAGCGCCAGATCCGGGTAGTCGAGCCGATAGTGCATCGCTGCATTGATCACTTGGGAAAACGCCAATATTGAGTGCGTGAACGCCAATCTATAGTGAGCCCCGGTGATCGACAACTGCACACTCTCACGGTGGTGAGGGGATTCATCCCCGATGGACTGCGCAGCAGGCCTTGTTTGAAGGCCACTTCGCGCCCCGTCGGGGATAAATCCCCTCACCACAGAGGTTCACTCACTCAGATCAAGGAAATCCCATGGACGCCATTTCCATCGCCCTGATCGGCGACTACGACCCGCAAGTCACCGCCCACCAGGCGATTCCCCTCGCACTCGGGATTATCGCCGAGCAGTCCGGGCGCAATGTGCAATTTCAGTGGCTGCCCACCGAGCAGATTCTCGCCGACACTGCGCTGGATCACTTCGACGGTTTCTGGTGCGTGCCGGCCAGCCCCTACAACAGTGAGGCCGGGGCACTCAGGGCCATCCGTTTTGCCCGCGAACAACAGCGCCCGTTCCTCGGCACCTGTGGTGGTTTTCAGCATGCCGTGCTGGAGTTTTCCCGCAACGTGCTGGGCTGGGCCGATGCCGAGCATGGCGAAACATCACCGGATTCACCGCGAGCCGTGCTCGCGCCACTGACCTGTTCACTGGTGGAGGCGGTGGACAGCATTCATCTGGTCGCAGGCTCGTTGATCGCCAAAGCGTACGAAACGTCCGAGATTCATGAAGGCTATCGCTGCCGATTCGGGGTGAATCCGCAGTTCGAACAAGAATTGCTGACTCATCAGCTACGCGCCGTGGGGCACGATTCGGCGGGCGACTTGCGCGCCATCGAGTTGACCGACCATGTGTTTTTTGTCGCCACGCTGTTCCAGCCAGAACGTGCGGCGCTCAAAGGCCAGGTTCCGCCGCTGGTGCGAGCATTTGTCGAAGCGTGTGCGGAGCAACGTCCATGAAGCCGAACGAGCCTTGCTTTGCGGTGATTTTCACTTCGACCCGCACCGAGGGCGACAACGGTTATGCCGCAGCCTCCGAGCGCATGATGGAGCTGGTCAGCCAGCAACCGGGGTTTCTCGGCATTGATTCGATTCGTGGAGAAGACGGGGTCGGGATCACCATTTCGTACTGGCAGAGCGAGGCGGCGATTCTGGCCTGGCGCGAGCATCCCGAACACCGGGTGATTCAAGCGCGCGGGCGGGCGCAGTGGTATTCGAAGTTTCAGACGCGGGTGTGTCGGGTGGAGCGGGAGTATCGGTTTGGGCAGTGAGCTTGATGGCGTTCCCACTGGCCTCATCGCTGGCAAGCCAGCTCCCACAGGTACAGCGTGATCTTCAGAACAACGCAAAACCTGTGGGAGCGTGGCTTGCCCGCGAAGAGGCCAGTAGCGTCAATACAAAAACTTCAGCCCTTCACCAGACTGCGCACCGCCACAATCTCCGGCACCTCAACCTTGCTCATGTACACCCGCAACGGCTCGGTGATGTTGATCCGCTCATCGATGTTCTGATCCAGCAGCAACTGAATCAACTCGCGTTTAAGCGTCATGGTCTGCGACGTCGCTGGCGCCCAGACAAATTCGCTGGTGGGAATAATGCCGTCATCGGCCACGTCCATGCCGAACGAATCTTCGCTGAATCGCACGATGTACTGGCCGGTCTTGCGGTTGAGGCCGACAAAACCCTTGAGGTCATCGGCGGCCTGACAGATGAGTTGGGAAGTGATGCGCATGGTAAACCTCACGAAAAATCATCGATGGTTTACACGCAGGGCAACAGAATCGGCGCGCCCTCTGCCGGGGCGTCTGCCACGGGCAAGCGTACTGCAAACCGTGCCACAAAAGTGCAGGAAAAATCGCTTTTAATACGTTTATGTCGGTCTGGCGATAGCACGCAATCGATTCAGTTGTTAAAAGGTACGTCTTTGAAAATGCCCTGCGAAAGGAACTCGAACATGCCCGCCACTTTCACCAGAAGCGCCCTCATGCTGAGCCTGCTGCTCGGTCTCGGCCAGGCCCACGCAGCCCAGACGGACATCGACGCGCTGGCCGCCGCCCACGGCATCCCGCACCCGGCCGTGATCGCTCACCGTGGCGCGTCCTTCGATGCACCGGAGTCCACCGCCGCCTCCTACAAACTGGCCCGCGACCTCGGCGCCGACTACCTGGAAATGGATTTGCAGCGCAGCAAGGACGGCGTGCTGTTTGCCCTGCACGACAACAACCTGCAACGTACCACCGACGTCGCGACAAAATTCCCGGAGCGCAAGGACAGCCCGGCCACCGCCTTCACCATGGCCGAACTGAAAACCCTCGACGCCGGCAGTTGGTACAACAAGGCTTATCCGGATCGCGCGCGTCCATCCTACGCCGGGCTGAAAATCCTCACCCTCGACGAAATCATCGACATCGCCCAGGCCAATCCGAAACACAAGCCGGGCCTGTACATCGAAACCAAGGAACCGCAGCTGTTTCCGGGCATCGAGCATGACCTCAAAGCGAAGCTGCAGGATCGCGGCTGGCTGAGCCCGGCGGGTTCGAAACTGGCCAAAAGCGAGCTGGGCGTCGGCCAGGGCAAAGGCAAGGTGATCCTGCAGACCTTCGAGAAAAACAGCCTCGAACTGCTGCAGAAGGAAATGCCGCAAGTGCCGAAGATCCTGTTGCTGTGGGTCGGCGAAGGCAGCATCGAGCCGAAATCGAAGGTGACCTTTGCCGAATCCGGCGAGAAGGACAAAAACGTGTTCTACGGCAAGCAGGAGCCGAAGTCCGACGCCGAGTTCAAACAGTGGGTTGATTTCGCCAACGCTCACGGCGCCATCGGCACCGGCCCTTCGGCGAAGCTGACCAAGGGTGGCGACCAGAGCTATTCGGATCTGGTGCAACCGTGGATGAACCAGTACACCCACGATCAGGGCATGCTGGTGCACGTGTACACCGTCGATGAGCCGGTGGACTTCGAGAAAGTCATGGCGGCTGGCGTTGATGGCATCTTCACCAACCGCGCCAGCGAGCTGTTGAAGTTCTACAAGCGTCCGGCCAGTGCCAGTGTTGATCAGGTGTTGAAGAACAACGGGTTCTGATCAGCAAAACCGAGGCGCCTTCATCGCGGGCAAGCCACGCTCCCACAGGTTTTGTGTCAGGCATGGTTTGCCCGTTTTGTATTCGGGGGTTTTAAGGGTGAATTAAGTTGCGGTGGTTAACCTGAGCCCACTTCAACGAACAACCCAAGGAATGACCCGATGAAAACTTTGACTGCCCTGTTTACCGCTGCTGCCCTGACCCTCACCGCTGGCCTGGCCCAGGCCGATGTACGCGTCGACCAGATCCCGCAACTGGTGAAGGAAGGCAAGATCAAGTCGCTGGAGTCGATGAACGCCGAGGCACTGAAACTGCACCCCGGCGCAACCATCACCGACACCGACCTGGACAACCACTTCAACGGTTACGAGTACGAAGTCGAACTGAAAACCGCCGATGGCAAAGAGTTCGACGTCGATTTCGACGCCACCACCGGCAAAGTCCTGAGCAACAAGCAAGACACCTGATACACCGCCAAAGCAAAGCCGCACGATCAGCGATCGTGCGGCTTTTTTGCGTCCGTTGGCCGGCGAATCACGCGGATGCAGCCTGAAGGGATGCCAAAACCGCCATCAGACCGCTAGTATGGCGACCATCAGATAACGATTGCAGCCGAGAGCGATGGGCATGGGGCAGACAGCGGCAGCAGACATCGCGACAATCGGACGGATCAGCGCGGTTCCGGCGATCCTTCAGGTGATCCGCGAACTGACCGGCCTGCGCTTTGCCGCCGTGGCGCGGGTCACCGAGGATTCGTGGACCACCTGCGCGGTGCTCGATCAACTGGAGTTCGGTCTGCAGGTTGGCGACGAACTGGATCTGGTGACCACCCTGTGCCACGAAATCCGCCAGTCGCATGTCTCGGTGGTGATCGACAAGGCCAGCGAAGACCCGCTCTATTGCGAGCATCACACGCCGCGGATGTATCACTTCGAAAGCTACATTTCGGTGCCGGTGTTCCGTACCGATGGGCGTTTTTTCGGCACCATCTGCGCCCTCGATCCAGTCCCGGCGCAACTGAAGTCCAGCAGCATCCAGAGCACCATGGAATCGTTCGCACGGATGCTCGCGTTGCAGATCGAAGCCGAGGAAAACGCGCAGCTCACCGAAACCGCGCTGTTGCAGGAACGCGAAACCGCCGAGTTGCGCGAGCAGTTCATCGCCGTGCTCGGCCACGATTTGCGCAACCCGTTGTTCGCCATCAGCGCCGGCACCGAAATGCTCCTGCGCAAGCATCCGGATCCAGCCATCGAGGTGCGGCTGCGCAATATCCTTGGCAGTGCGCAACGGGCGACACGGCTGGTGGACGACGTACTCGATTTCGCTCGCGGGCGCCTGGGCAATGGTATTCCGGTCGCGATCCAGCCCTGCGCCGACTTGACCGACGCGGTGCAACAGGTGGTGACGGAGATCCGCAATGTGCATCCGCAGCGCACCATCCACGCTTGCATCGGCGACTTGCAGGGCGTGGCCTGCGACCGTGGCCGGATTGCCCAGTTGCTGTCGAACCTGCTGGCCAATGCCGTGACTCATGGCGACCCGGAGGGGGATATCGAAGTCATCGCCCAGGTCGAACACGGTGCGTTGATGCTGGCGGTGAAAAACCAGGGGCATATTGGCGAGGCGATCCTGCCGCACCTGTTCCAGCCCTATTCCCGCCCGATCGGCAGCACGCCCCAGGCCGGGCTCGGTCTGGGGCTGTACATCGCCAGCCAGATCGCCAAGTCCCACGGCGGACGTTTGCACGTCGAGTCCACTGCCGAGAGCGGCACGCTGTTCACCTTCAGCCTGCCCACAATCTGAGACACACCACAAATCTCCTGTGGGAGCGAGCCTGCTCGCGATAGCGGTATGTCTGACATATTCATGGTGACTGACACATCGCTATCGCGAGCAGGCTCACTCCTACAGGGGGATTGTGGGGATGTTTAGGCCGAAGTGCTGACCAACGACCCCGAGCTGCTCGACCCGGACTCCTGCAACGCCTGCAACAACGCCGCCGTCGCGGTCTGCAACGAAGCCGAAGTGCTGGAGATTTGCGACTCGGCGGAGGCCACGTCAGCCGCTTTGGCATCAGCGTCTTCCTGCTTGGCCTGAGCCGCTTGCAATGCCTGCTGTTGTTCCTGCAATTGCTTTTGCAACTCGGCGATCTGCTTGCGCAGTTCTTTCACCGAATCCGATTCATCGCTGCTGCTGGAACTGCTGTCACCCGCCGGCGCTGCGCCACCGCCGGCCGCCACTTTGCTGGTGTCGGCGCTGACGCCCGCACTGCTGGTTGCAGTGGTCGAGGTATCGTCACTGGCGTCGCTGATTTTGGTTTTGCTGGTGGTGGTGCTGACGGTCTGGTTGATCGAAACAGAGGTGATGCTGACCATGGGATGGCTCCAATGCCGGTTTTAGATAACCGGCCATCGGCGGCACTCGCACGGATTTGAGATCGACTGTGTACCGACTCGGTAACCGAACCGGTACACGTCGGCGGACGTCAGGCGCTCAGGCGCGCGGTGACTTCGTTGAGTTGCCCGGACAGGCCATGCAGGTTCTGGCTGGCGCTTTCGGTGCGCTGCACGCTGTTGAGGTTGGTACTGGCGATCGAGGTGATCTCGGTCAGGTTGCGCGAGATGTCTTCGGCCACCGAGGTCTGCTCTTCGGCGGCGGTGGCGATCTGGCGGTTCATGTCGCGGATCGCTTCCACCGCGTGGGTGATGCGCTCCAGCATCGCACCGGCCTGGGTCACTTGCTCGACGCTTTCATCGCTGCGCGCCTGACCGCTTTCGATCGCTTGCGCGGCGTCCACGGCACCGGTCTGCACGTTCTGAATGATCTGGTTGATCTCGATGATCGACTCGGCCGTACGCTGCGCAAGGTTGCGCACCTCGTCGGCGACCACCGCGAAACCGCGCCCGGCTTCACCAGCCCGCGCCGCTTCAATCGCCGCGTTGAGCGCCAGCAGGTTGGTCTGTTCGGCGATGCCGCGGATCACTTCCAGCACTTTGCCGATGCGGCCGCTGTCGCTTTCCAGACGACGAATCACTTCAGCGGTGTTGGCAATTTCGCCACGCATCTTGGTGATGGTGTGGATGGTGCCCTGCATGACCTTTTCACCCTGCTGGGCAGACTGGTCGGCATCGTCGGCAGCCCGCGCCGCATCCGCCGCATGCCGGGCGACTTCCTGGGCGGTGGCGGACATTTCGTTCATTGCCGTGGCCACCTGATCGGTGCGGTTGAACTGCTCGTTGGTGCCGCCGGCCATGGTCGTGGCGATCGCATTCAGCTCGCCGCTGGCGCTGTCCAGATCACTGGCGCTGCGTTGCAGATGAGTGAAGGTTTCGGCGAGGAAATCACGCAGGGTATTGGCCGCGGCGGCAAGGTTGCCCAACTCGTCCTGACGGTCGTTGGCGACGCGCTCGGCGAGGCGCCCACGGCTCAACTGGGTGACGTAGTCGATCAGCTTGCGGATCGGATCGATCAGGTTGCGGTTGACCAGCCACAGGCTCAGCAAACCGATCAGCAGACCGGAACCGAGCATCACCACAATCCCCAGCAGCACGGTGCTGTCAGCACTGGCGCTGATCTGCGCCGACTGTTCGGTGCCCTGCTTGCGCAGCTCGGCGACCAGTTCGCTCATCTGATCGCTGGTGGCACGGTCCACGCCTTTGACGGCGTTGTCGCCAGCGGTTGGATCACCACCGGCCGCCACGTAGGCATCGCGCCCTTTCTGGTATGCGGCGCCGAGTTGACGATGTTCGTCACGCAGGCGTTCGATGCGGCTTTTCAGCGCGGGTTCAAGGCCTTTCTGCCCGGCCAGTTCACCGAGGATGTTCTGCACATCGCGCTGACGGTCTTCGAACTGGCTCCAGTATTTGCCCAGGTCCGCCGGTTGCTTGCCGCGCAGCAAGACGTTTTTCCACTCCTGCACCTGCACCTTGAATTGCAGGTTGGCCTCGTCGATCAGTTGTGAGGTGTGCAACGGGCCGGCGATCAACTGGCTGTAGTTCTGCACGCCGTTGGACAGGTAGTGAAAGCAGGCCAGTGCGATCAACAGCATCGCCAGCAGGCTGCCGCTCAGCAGGGCGAGAATTTGCGCTCTCAGGGATTTTTGCAGCATCGCAAGATACTCAAGGACAGGGATGAGGCACGCCCGGTAAGGCGTGAAATTTTGCCGGACATCCGTGTCGGCGCGCCTTGGCTCATGGCCAAGCGCGCGCAACGTAACCTAAGCGTGATCGGCGTACCAGAGCGCTTCTTGAAGAAAATCCGACCGCCGGTAAGCCGCTGATTTGACGTCATTTTGCTGTCACACAAACGTCATGTGACATTGCGATGATCCGGCTCAGGTGAATCTGAAAACTCCGCGCCAGACGCCCTCCTCGCAGCGAGCCTCCATGAACCACAGCCTCGACCTCAGTCATCGCGATCCTGATTTGTTCGGTCTGCTTTACGGCTTCCGTTTTCGTCCCGGTGAACGTGGCCGCGAAGTCGATTCGGCGACTGCCCTGCGTTGTCTGCAAGATGACAGCGACACTGATGAGTTCCTCTGGCTGCACCTGAACCTGGCGCACGCCGCGTGCGAGCGCTGGATGAAAAGTCATCTGCAATTGCCTGAAGAGTTTTTCGAGGCGCTGCACGAAGGTTCGCGCTCGACGCGCATCGAGCACGTTGACTCGGCCTTGCTGGCGGTGGTCAACGACGTGGTGTTCAACCTCAGCAGCATGGTTTCCTCGGACGTGTCGACGCTGTGGGTCTGCGTGCGCAGCAAACTGATCGTCAGCGCACGCCTGCAACCGCTGCACTCGGTGGACAAATTGCGTTCGTCGGTGAAAGCCGGCGAATGCTTTCGCTCACCGTCGGAGCTGCTGGTGCACCTGCTGCGTGATCAGGGTGAGGTGCTGACGCAGATCGTGCGCAAGACCAGCATGAGCGTCGATCAGGTCGAGGACGAATTGCTCTCCTCGCGCCTGTCGACCAACCGCGCCGAACTCGGCGCCAACCGCCGGGTGCTGGTACGCCTGCAACGGCTGTTGGCGCTGGAGCCGGGCTCCTTGCTGCGCCTGCTCAACCGGCCGCCGCCGTGGCTGCAGAAGGAGGATGTCAAGGAGCTGCGCAAATCCACCGAGGAGTTCGCACTGATCATCAACGACCTCACTGCCTTGGGCGAGCGGATCAAACTGCTCCAGGAAGAGATCGCCGCCAACCTCAACGAACAGAGCAACCGCACACTGTTCACCCTGACCGTGGTGACGGTGCTGGCGCTGCCGATCAACATCATTGCCGGTTTTTTCGGCATGAACGTGGGGGGAGTGCCGCTGGCGACGGATCCCGAGGGCTTCTGGATATTGGTGGCGCTGGTGGCGACGTTTACCGTGATTGCCGGGCGCTGGGCGTTTCGCAAGCGTGGGGATTACTAGGGCAACACCGTCCCCTGTGGCGAGGGAGCTTGCTCCCGCTCGGCTGCGCAGCAGTCGCAAACCAGGCGAAATGGTTTCTCTGATACAGCGCGGTGAATGGTTTCAGGGGAGCTTCGCTCCCCAGCGGGAGCAGGCTCCCTCGCCACAGGGGAACTCATCTTTAGACCAGCGGTGAGCTAATCCGCCAAACACTGACCTGCCGCAGTCTCTCTGTAATATTTAGCAACGATCATGACCGACACTCCTTCCCTCGCTCAGGATTGTCCGCTCATGGCTACTCCCTCCCTGACCGCCCGCCAGACGTCCGCCCCCAGCGGCAGGCCAGCCCTCGACAAGAAAACCGGCCCGTTCACCTACGTGATCTTTTTCGCGGTGCTCGCGATGGGCATGCTGTTCACCGCTTACAGCCTGATGCACGACATGCATGAACTGGGCACCACCGTCACCACCTGGACCCCGTTCCTGCTGCTCGGCGTGGCACTGTTGATTGCGCTGGGCTTCGAGTTCGTCAACGGTTTCCACGACACCGCCAACGCGGTGGCGACGGTGATCTACACCCACTCGCTGCCGCCAAATGTGGCGGTGGTCTGGTCGGGGTTCTTCAACTTCCTTGGAGTGCTGCTGTCCAGCGGCGCGGTGGCGTTCGGCATCATCGCCCTGCTGCCGGTGGAGCTGATTCTGCAGGTCGGTTCGTCCGCCGGTTTCGCGATGATCTTCGCCCTGCTGATCGCGGCGATCCTGTGGAACCTCGGCACCTGGTGGCTGGGCCTGCCGGCCTCCTCTTCCCACACGCTGATCGGCTCGATCATCGGCGTCGGCGTGGCCAACGCCTTAATGCACGGGCGCGACGGCACCAGCGGTGTGGACTGGGCGCAGGCGACCAAGATCGGTTATGCGCTGTTGCTGTCACCGCTGGTGGGCTTCGGCTGCGCGGCGCTGTTGCTGCTGGCCATGCGCGCCTTCATCAAGAATCGCGCGCTGTACAAGGCGCCGGAAGGCAACAACCCGCCGCCGTGGTGGATTCGCGGTTTGCTGATCGCCACCTGCACCGGTGTGTCCTTCGCCCACGGCTCCAACGACGGCCAGAAAGGCATGGGTCTGATCATGCTGATTCTGGTCGGCACCCTGCCGATGGCTTACGCGTTGAACCGCACCATGCCGGCCGATCAGGCGCTGCAGTTCGCCGCTGTCGCCGAGGTCACCCAGCAAGCGCTGGTGAAAAATGCCCCGCTGCCGGCCCCGGCGGATCCGCGCCCGGTGCTGTCGGATTACGTGCGCAGCAAGCAAGCCACGCCACAACTGATCCCCGCCCTCGCCGCCCTCACCGGGCACATTGGCGAAGAGGTCAAAGGCTATGGTTCGCTGTCGAAAGTCCCCGCCGAAGCCATGGGCAACGTGCGCAACGACATGTACCTGGCCAGCGAAAGCATTCGCCTGATGGACAAGAACAAGGTCGGCAACTTCGACGCCGACACCACTGACAAACTGCAACTGTTCAAACAGCAGATCGACAACGCCACACGCTTTATTCCGTTGTGGGTGAAGATCGCCGTGGCCATCGCTCTGGGCCTCGGCACCATGGTTGGCTGGAAACGGATTGTGGTGACGGTCGGCGAGAAGATCGGCAAGACCCACCTGACCTACGCCCAGGGCGCCTCGGCGGAAACCGTGGCGATGCTGACCATCGGCGCGGCGGACATGTTCGGCTTGCCGGTGTCGACCACCCATGTGCTGTCATCGGGCGTGGCCGGGACCATGGTCGCCAATGGCGGTGGTTTGCAGATGAAGACCATCCGCAATCTGCTGATGGCGTGGGTGCTGACCTTGCCGGCGGCAATCCTGCTGTCGGGCAGCCTGTACTGGCTGTTCACCCAAATCTTCTGATCCCCACAACCCCCTGTAGGAGCTGCCGAAGGCTGCGATCTCTTGATTTTGCTTTAAAAAAACAAGATCAAAAGATCGCAGCGTGCCGCAGCTCCTACAGGGGGAGTCGGTCAGAGCGTCGAGCGGATGACCTCCCCCAACCACTCCATGAACACCCGCACCCGCAATGGCAAATGCCGCTGCCGCGCATACAGGATGGCAATGCCCATCGCCGGCGCCGTGAACTGCGGCAGCACAGTCACCAGTTCTCCGTTATCCAGATGCGGCTGCATGCCGGTGCGCGGTACCTGAATCAGACCGAAGCCGCCCAGGCAGGCCGATTCGTAAGCGTCGGTGCTGTTGACCGTGACACTGCCAGCCATCGGCAGACGCCGCACCTGACCGTCCTGTTCATACACAAACCCTTCCGAGCGTGAACCGAGCACGCCGACGTAGTGCACCAGTCGGTGCTGCGCCAGATCCTCCAGGGTCTGCGGCACGCCATAGCGTTCAAGGTACGCCGGGCTGGCGCAGTTGATCATCGGGAAGTCGCCCAGATGCCGCGCCACCACCGACTGATCCGGCTGCGCGCCGATGCGCACCACGCAATCGAAACCCTCACTGAGCAGGTCGACCCGGCGGTCGGTGCTGCTGATTTCCAGTTCCAGATTCGGGTGGCGCGCCATGAACTCCGGCAGCAGCGGCATGATCAAGCGCCGCGCGAGGATGTTCGGCATGTCGACGCGAATCCGTCCGCTCAGCGAGGCCGAATCCTGACGGAACAGTCCCTCGATCTCGTCCATGTGCGACAGCAGATCCTTGCTGCGTTCGTACAGCACCAGACCGTCCTGCGTCGCCTGTACCTTGCGCGTGGTGCGTTGCAGCAGGCGCGTGCCGAGCAGGGTTTCCAGCGCCTGCACATGCTCGGACACCGTCGAGCGCGGCAGCCCGAGGCTCTCGCCGGCGAGGGTGAAACTCGACAGTTCGCTGACCCGGACGAAGGTGCGCAGCAATTCCAGTTTGTTCATCAGGACACCCGTTGATTGTTCGGCAGAATCGATCAGTGATTCCGCTTTCAGTCTGTTTATCACCCCATGGCGGATAAATAAACTTTGCCCATCACCACTCACTGCAATCGAGGATTTCACATGAGCCGCAAAATCGCATTGATCACCGGCGCCAGCCGTGGCCTGGGCAAAAACGCCGCGCTGCACCTCGCCGCTGAAGGCGTGGACATCATCGGTACCTACAACAGCCGCGCCGATGAAGCCCAGGCGCTGGTAGCTGAACTGGAACAACGCGGCGCCAAAGCCGTGATGCTGCAACTGGATGTGGGCCGCAGCGACAGCTTTGCCGATTTCGCCACACGGGTTGAGCACGCGCTGCAGCAACTGCAGCGTCCGCGCTTCGACTTCCTGATCAACAACGCCGGGATCGGTGTGCACGCGCTGTTCGCCGAGACCACCCCGGAGCAGTTCGACCTGCTGATGAACATCCAGCTCAAAGGGCCGTTCTTCCTGACCCAGCAACTGCTGCCGCTGATCAATGACGGCGGGCGCATCATCAACATCTCCAGCGGCCTGACCCGCTTCAGCCTGCCGGGTTACGCCGCCTACGCGGCGATGAAAGGCGCGATGGAAGTGCTGACCCGCTATCAGGCCAAAGAGTTGGGCGCGCGGCAGATCGGCGTGAACATTCTGGCACCGGGCGCCATCGAGACCGATTTTGGCGGCGGTGCAGTGCGCGACAACGCCGCGTTGAACGCGATGGTCGCCAGCAACACCGCACTGGGCCGTGCCGGGCAGCCGGATGACATTGGTGGTGCGTTGTCGATGCTGCTGGCGCCGGGTGCGCAGTGGATCAACGGGCAGCGGGTTGAAGCATCCGGCGGCATGTTCCTCTAACCCAAACATTGTGGCGAGGGAGCTTGCTCCCGCTGGGGTGCGAAGCGCCCCCCAAAGCCGACCAATGCGGTCTGACAGACAGACCGCGTTTATCGGGTTTACGACTGCTGCGCAGCCGAGCGGGAGCAAGCTCCCTCGCCACAGGTTGTGTTCCAGACTTAAGCAGCACGGGCCATCAATAACCGCTCGCGCACCACGTCATAGCCCCAGTGATACACATAGGTGTACGGCAGAAAAAACAGCAGTACGCCGATGTCGAGCAAGAACGCCTGCCACAGGCTGACCGACAGCGACCAGGCAATCAGCGGCACACCCATCACGATCAACCCGCCCTCGAACAGCAGCGCATGGACCACCCGCGTCCAGGCGTTGTGCGCGATGTTCAGGCGCTTGAGCATGCGGTCGAAGAAGCCGTTGAACACCACGTTCCACGCCAGCGCCAGCAGGGCGATCAGCACGGTCACGGCGCCCATGTCGAGCAGTGGTTTGTCCATGATCCACGCCAGCAACGGTGTGCAGATAAGGATCGCCAGACACTCGAAACCGATGGCCTGGAGGATACGTTCAGTGATGGATTTGCTGGCAGTCATAGCCTGACTCCTTGAGTGAAGTGGTTGCCATGATCCATCCTCACCCCGATACTTCATAACCAATAACCATCGATCAAGGCGATAGTTCATGGCTTCGCAGGAAGTGCTGCTGGCGTTTGTTCAGGCTGCCACCCAAGGTTCGTTTTCGGCGGCGGCGCGCAAACTGGGGCGCAGTCAGTCGACTATCAGTGCGGCGGTGGCCAGCCTGGAGATCGATCTGGACCTGCTGCTGTTCGACCGCAGCAGCCGCAAACCGACCCTGACTCCGGCCGGCCATGTGATGCTGCAACGGGCCGAGGCGATTCTGGCGGCCACCAGTCGCATGGAGATGAGCGCCCGGCAACTGGCCCAAGGCGTCGAGCCGAAGCTGACCGTGGCAATTTCCGACACCTACCAGTCAGCGCGTTTTGAAGCAGCACTGGTCGATTTCGAGCAGCGTTATCCGGACCTGGAGCTGGAATGCCTGATCGCCGAATGCGACGACCTGATCGAACTGGTGCAGCGTGGCCGCGCCCATATGGCGTTTGCGGAGATGCGCGACAGCTATCCGCCGGACCTGGTGACCTCGACGGTCGCCGAGCGCACCGATATCGCGCTGTTCGTCAAACGTGACCACGTGCTGACCGGCCTCGAACAGGTCGATCAGCAGGTGCTGGAGCAGCATCGGGAGTTGCGTCTGGCAACCATCGTCAATCCCTACGACAGCCGCGGCAAAGGCCGGGTGTGGTCGGCGCCGAGTTACCTGATGTTGATGGAAATGGCGGAGATGGGTTTTGGCTGGGCGGCGTTGCCGCGCTGGCTGGTGGGGCGCTTTGGCAACGACACACTGGTGGAGTTGACCGTACGTGGCTGGCCTCGGCCGGTGTATGTCGATGCATTGTGGTCGCAGATTTATCCGCCGGGGCCGGCGGGGAGTTGGCTACTGAGCAAGATGCTGGAATAGAGCAAAAGATCGCAGCCTTCGGCAGCTCCTACAGAAGCATTCATTTCATTGCAGGAGCTGCCGCAGGCTGCGATCTTTTGATCTTCAGGCCACTGCAATTTCCACCGGCCGGTTCTCCTGAAAGTACCCCTGCAACCCACGCATCGCCGGCAACTCCAGCGCCTGCGCCGCATAACACAACCCGACCCGGCGCGTCGGTGCCGGCAAGTGCAACGCCCGCGCCACCACCCGCACATGTCCGCTGACTAGCGACTGCGGCAACATCGCCACGCCGACACCCGCCGCAACCATGTGCAACGCCTGCTGCAACGACCCCGCATGCCCGGCCAGCGCTTGCGGCGAGCGTCCGTACAACGCCATCAAGCGCTGATGCGACGGATGCTGCGGGCAGGTAATCCAGTCTTCGACCGGCGCCCACCCCGTCTGCGCCGCCGCCATTGGATGATCCAGCGGCAGCGCCATCACGTAAGGTTCTTCCCACAGCGGCAGGAACAGTTCGTCCTCGCAGCACATCTCCTCCACCGCCAGCCGTCCGTCACCGTGACAGCCCTCCTCCAGCGTCAGCAGCAGATTGGGCAAGGCCTGATGGGCCATGCGCACGAAGGCTTCGATGTGGCTGGCGGCGATATCGCCTTCGACGCCCAGCGTCAGCGCCACGCGGTTTTCGCCGCCGCGAAACATCCGGCTCAGGGCTTCGGACTCGGCGACCATGCGCCGCGCCTGCGGGTACAACAGCCGAGCCTCAGCACTGACCTCGACCCCTCGGGGTTGTCGCACGAACAGCGTCGCGCCGAGTTCGTCTTCAAGCTGCCTGATGGTCACCGACAGCGTTGGCTGACTGATGAACAAACGTTGCGCCGCGGCGGTGATGTTGCGTTCTTCGAACACCGCGAGAAAGGCTTTGAGGTGGCGGATATCCATAGTTGATTCCGATGACAGACAGAGGAATAAGGCATTTTTCAGCCGTTAACGGGCTAAATATACTGCGCCCGGCATTCAGTCATTTGATTTTCTTATTTCAGGAGTTCGACCATGGGCAAGCCATTGATCATCATCACCGGGGCCAGTTCGGGCATTGGCGAAGCGGCGGCCAGACGCTTGAGCGCTGCCGGTCATCCGCTGTTGCTGCTGGCGCGCCGGATTGAACGCCTGCAGGCACTGGAGCTGCCGAACAGCCTCAGCCGTCAGGTCGACATCACTGATCGCGCCGCCCTGCTCGCGGCAGTCGCCGAAGCCGAAGCGCAATTCGGCCCGGCCGATGCGCTGATCAACAACGCCGGCGTGATGCTGCTGGGCGCGATGAGCGAGCAGGATCCGGCGCAGTGGGAGCAGATGCTCGACGTCAACGTCAAAGGCCTGCTCAATGGCGTGCATGCCGTGGTCGCCGGTATGGTCGAGCGCAAGCACGGCACGATCATCAACGTCAGCTCGGTGGCCGGGCGCAAGACGTTCCCGAATCACGTGGCTTACGTCGGCACCAAGTTTGCGGTGCATGGTCTGTCGGAAAACCTGCGCGAAGAACTGGCGCCGCACAACGTGCGCGTCACCACCATTGCCCCGGGCGCGGTGGAAACCGAGTTGCTCAGCCACACCACCGATGAGGCGATCAAGACCGGCTACCAGGCGTGGAAGCAGGAGATGGGCGGCACGGTGTTGAGCGCCGAGGACGTGGCGGCGGCGATTGCCTATGCCTATGAGCAGCCGCAGGGCGTGTGCATTCGCGAGATCGTTCTGGCAGCGACTCGGCAGCAGGCCTGATGGTTTGCTGGTGGCTGGGCTGGCCTCTTCGCGGGCAAGCCCGCTCCCACAGGGTTCTGCGGTGGTCACAGGTTTTGTGTACACCACGGACACTGTGGGAGCGGGCTTGCCCGCGAAGGGGTCGGCACTGCCACCGAAGATTTCAGATCAATCCAATTGCGCCAGCCGCGCCTCGATAAACCGCCGCTCCGGCTCCTGCCGGGTCAGTTCCAGTGCTCGCAGGTACGCCGCCCGCGCCTGCTCCACCCGACCCAACTGCCGACAAAACTCCGCCCGTGCCGAATGCGCGAGGTGGTAATCCTGCAATTCGCCACGATCGAGAATCCCCTCGATCAGCGTCAACCCTGCCAACGCCCCATCGCGCTTGGCCACCGCCACTGCGCGGTTCAATTCAATCACCGGCGACGGCACTGCACGCAACAGCACGTCGTACAGGCCAACGATCTGCTGCCAGTCCGTATCCGCCGCTGAAGGCGCCTCGGCATGCACCGCAGCGATCGCCGCTTGCAGACAATAAGGCCCGAAGCGCCGCGTGCTCAGCGCGCGTTCGATCAGCGCGCAACCCTCGGCGATCAACCCGGCATCCCAGCGCGAGCGGTCCTGATCATCGAGCAGAATCAACTCCCCTTGTGCCGAGGTCCGCGCCGGTCGCCGCGACTCATGCAGCAGCATCAACGCCAGCAGGCCCATGACCTCCGGCTCCGGCAGCAATTCCATGAGCAAACGCCCGAGCCTGATCGCCTCGCGGGTCAGGTCTTCACGGATCAATTCAGTGCCCATCGATGCCGAATAGCCTTCGTTGAACACCAGATAAATCACCCGCAACACACTGTCGAGGCGCTCCGGCAACTCGTTCAGGCTCGGTACTTGATAAGGGATTTTCGCATCGCGAATCTTGGCCTTGGCCCGCACGATGCGCTGGGCAATCGCCGCCGGCGCCGAAAGAAACGCCCGGGCGATTTCCTCGGTGGTCAGATCGCAGACTTCCCGCAGGGTCAGCGGCACCTGCGCATCCGCCGCCAGCGCCGGGTGACAGCAGGTGAAGATCAGCCGCAGGCGGTCGTCTTCCACTTCTTCGCCACTCCAGTCGGCCTGCTCGAGTTCCTCAAGCTGTGCCAGCAACAGCGGCTGCGAGGCCTTGAAGCGGGCGCGGCGGCGCAACACATCGATGGCCTTGAAGCGCCCGGTGGACACCAGCCAGGTGCGCGGGTTGTCAGGCACGCCGTCGCGCTGCCAGCGCTCGACCGCGATGAAGAACGCCTCGTGCAAGGCTTCTTCGGCGAGGTCGAAATCGCCGAGCAGGCGAATCAGCGTCGCCAGGATCCGCCGCGAGTCTTCGCGATAGACCTGCTCGACCCGCGCCCGGACCTCAGACATTCAACTGCCGTACCGGACGCACTTCGACGCTGCCGACCCGGGCCGCCGGAATGTTACCGGCGACCTGAATCGCTTCGTTGAGATCCTTGGCATCGATCAGGTAAAACCCGGCCAGTTGCTCCTTGGTTTCAGCGAACGGGCCATCGGTGATCGACAGCTTGCCGTTGCGCATGCGCACGGTGGTCGCGGTCTGCACCGACTCCAGCGCTTCGGCCGCGACCATCCGCCCGCTGCCCTGAATCGACTCGGCGTAGGCCCAGCACTCGGCGTCTTCCGGGCTGTCGGGCGAGGTGTGCAGCAAGCGTTCGTCGCTGTAGACCAGGCATAGATACTTCATGGTTTTCTCCTGATTCGAACGGATCAACTATGGCTGAAGATCAGGGTTGTACATCGAACAGCGTGGCGCCGCTCATCGGATCGAACGGTGCCGACCAGTGCTCGTGAGCGATTTTCCAAGTCCCGCCGACCTGCCGATAGCACGCGGTGGCGCGCATCCAGCAGCTCTGGGTTTCGCCCTTGTCGTTGGTGCCGCCGCAATGCGTGACCCAATGGGCGAAGGCGAGGTTATCGGCGGTCTCGATGGCGATCTCGTGAAACTCGAAAACGTGCGGGCCGGAACACATTTCCATGCAGGCTTCCCAATGTGCACGGTAAGCCGCTTTGCCCTTGAATTGCAGGGCCTTGATCGCATCGAAGGAGACGATGTCGTCGGTGTACAACGTCATGACCTTGTCGACGTTCTTGGTCATCACCGCGTCGCGGTAGGTGTTGATCAGGGCCTGGATTTCAGTCTGTGCGCTCATGGTGTTCTCCGTGGTTTTTGTTGTGAAGACACCCTTAGTCGTTCGGCCATCGAGCCAATCGACAGTCGAAACAAAAAATTTCCGCCGAACACAAAATCGCTAGAATCCGAGGCTCATCTTTGTAGGAAAAAGGAAATTCCCGTGTCAGCCCAACTCGTGCCGTACGACAGCCTGAACGCCTTGCAGCGTCAGCAGGTCGAGGCGATTGAGATCCATCCCGAGCAGATCAAATTCTCCGGCGACATTCACGGTGCGCTGCACACGCTGCTGTCCAGACCCAGCCCCGGCGTGAAGGGCTTCGCACTGCTGGCCGATCAGGTGCCGGTGGCTTTTCTGCTGCTCAAGCGCCCACCGGTATTACCGACCTGGGCCGATGAACACAGCGCCACCCTGCACGCCTTGCAGGTCGATCACCGGGCGCAGGGCAAGGGTTACGGCAAGGCCTGCCTGCAAGCGTTGCCCGAGGTGGCGCGTGAAGCATGGCCGGAAATCAAAGGGCTGGAACTGTCGGTGGACGCTGATAACGACGCGGCGATCGCGCTGTACGCCAGATACGGTTTCGTCGACAGCGGCGAAGCGTACAAGGGCCGGATCGGTTACGAGCGGCGCATGGGACTGTTTTTCTGAAATCATCGAGGGAGAGAAGATGATCGATTCAATCGAAGCACTGGAAGCTATTTACGGCCTGCCCCACGAGCGCGCGGTGCGCAAGCAGATCGGTTTTCTCAACGAGGATTATCAGGCGATGGTACGGGTCTCGCCGCTGGTGATCGTCAGCTCGGTGGGCGCCGACGGCCTGGATAATTCACCCCGTGGCGATGCGCCGGGGTTCGTGCGGATCATCGACCGCAACACCCTGGCCCTGCCGGATCGCCCGGGCAACAACCGCATCGATACCCTGCGCAATGTGCTGCACGATCCTCGGGTGTCGCTGCTGTTCATCATTCCGGGTATAGGCGAGACCTTGCGGGTCAATGGCACCGCGACCATCAGCGCCGATCCTGAGCTGCTGGAAAGCTTTGCGGTGAACGGCAAACCGGCGAAAACGGTGTTGCTGGTGACGGTGCAGGCGGCGTTTTTCCACTGCTCGAAAGCCTTTGTGCGCTCTGACGCCTGGAACCCGGAAACCCACCTGCCGCGCTCGGCCCTGCCCTCTGCCGGCGCGTTTCACAAGCGCCTGAACGACGGGCAGTTCGATGCCGAGACCTACGATCGTGAAGCACCAAAACGGGTAATCGACACCCTCTACTAAACGGGGAATTGCAAACACCGCTAGAACCTGTGGGAGCTGGCTTGCCAGCGATGGCGTCGGCACATCAAACATTGCTGTCGACTGACCCACCGCTATCGCTGGCAAGCCAGCTCCCACAGGTTATGTGTGATGTCTTACAAAGTGAGGATCATCTCGTGCCACGCCATACCGCCGTGATCCGACTCCGACGGTTTGATGTAGGCAAAGCCAAACCCGGCATACAGTGGAATATGCTGTTCCTTGCACATCAGATGAATCGTCGCTTTATCCAGCCCGCGCATGCGCTCGATGAACTCGGCCATCAAGCGTTTGGCCAGGCCCTGGCCCTGGTAGTCCGGGTGCACCACCACCGACATGATCACCACGTTCGGCCCTTGCGGGTCGTGGCCGATCAGTTCCTTGAACGCCTCGTCCGACATCTGCACCTCAAACGCCGCGCCCGAGTTGATGAAGCCGGCGACCACACCGCCCACCTCGGCGACGATGAAGCCGTCCGGCCAGGTGGCGATGCGCGTGGCGATCTTCTCGCGGGTGGCGGCTTCATCGCCTTCGTAGGCCACGGTTTCGATGGCGTAGCAGCGGTCCAGGTCGGCGGCGGTGACGTTGCGGATGACGGTGTTCATGGCAGCTCGGAAATCAGCAGAAGAAAGTGCCGAAAGCATAAAGGAATAAGGCATGCATATCGATCTGCGCGGGCGGCGTAAAGCTTGCGTATAAGCGCTTTTCTTCGGGTTCGGGGCGGGCTATTTCTCAGGGGTGTCTCTGATCACCCTTGGGGGGGAAACCGCTTATGAGCAGCGTTGAAATCGGCCTGTTGATGGTGTTGGGCATCAGTACGTTCGGCTTTATCACCTTGGGCATCGACCTGTTGCGGGCGCGACGGGTGTCCAAGGGCAAGCGCGGTTGAACGGCATGAGGCGGATCAGTGATCCGCCTCATGTTTTGTTGACTCAGGCCTTGGTATCGACCGGCACGCAGATTTCCAGTTTGCCGGTGTGCAGTCGCGGATTGAAATCGGCGCTGTAGCGTTCCAGCTCCGGGGCATTCAGTTCCACGTAGTGGGAGGTCGGCAGCCAGGTCTTGTAGATGTATTGCAGGGTCTGCGGCAGTTGATCGAGCGGTCCCTTGTGCTCGAACACGGCGTATTGCCGGGGCAGCACTTCGACCCACTGGTAGACCTTCTGGTCCAGGTCATCGAGCTTGCTGATTTCCACCCCGGCGATGTAATCGAAGCCACCCTGGCCGTCGAAATTGCTGCAGACGCCGTAGGTCACTTCGTTCTTCTGTCCCTGAATCTTTCCCAGATGCGGCAAGAACTTTTCCCACAGTGCGGGGATGTCCTTGGCAGTGTCCTGGGTAAATCGACCACGAAAACCTGCAATCAGCAGGAAGTGTCCATGTTCGAAGCGAGGTTCAGCCACTTCGACGCGTTTTTGCTCATCCATGACTCGACTCCTGGAACAAAAAGAGGGGTTCGGCTGCTGAGTATAGAAGCCAAACCCGATTCGCAATGTTACAAGGCGTGCAACTGGTCGGCGGCCCCGGAGCCAACGAACTCGTTATAACCGGATACGATCACGTAAACCGCGAAATAGCAGAAGATCGCCGCCGATGCCATGTAGGAGTAGCGCAGCAGCTTGTCACCCAGCAACTTGCCGCCGTGGCTCGCGGCAAAGCACAGACCGGCCGACCACAGCAGCCCGGCGCAGAGGAAACCGCCGAGGAACAGCGCCGAACTCAGCGGGCCGCTGCCACCGGAGCGCGCGATCAGCGTACCGCCGACTGCGGCGAACCACAGAATCGCGCTGGGTGAGGACATGGCGAGGAAGATCCCACGAAAGAACTCTTTGCGATGGGAGTTCTGCCCCACCTCCGCCGTCGCCGCCAACTGCGCCTCGTGGTGAATCGCCGAGTAGATCATCTTCGCCGCAAAGTAGATCAGCAGCGCCGACCCGCCGATCCACAGCACCCAGCGCACGCTTTCGTATTGCAGCAGCACGGTCATTCCGGCCAGCGCCAGCACCGCGTAGATCAGGTCACCGACGCAGGTACCGAGGCCCAGCGCGAAGCCCTGAAAGTAACCGCGCTGCATCGCCAGGGTGATCATCGCGATGTTGGCCACGCCGATGTCCAGGCACAACGAAAGGCTCAGCAAGAAGCCACTGGTGAATTCCATCTACCGATTTCCTTGGGAAAAATTTGTTTGCACGCAGGCTGGACAGTTTGCCACCACAGCCCTTATCTTCCGCCACAGGTCACCGCAGTGACCAGCGTCGCTCGGACGGTTCCGGGCGCTTACGTTATCCGAGGCAACAATGGCTGAACAAGGTTCGCCGCGCCGCTTTGCGCGCATTGATCGACTCCCCCCTTACGTTTTCAACATCACCGCCGAGCTGAAGATGGCCGCGCGGCGCCGTGGTGAAGACATCATCGACCTGAGCATGGGCAACCCCGACGGGGCCACGCCGCCGCACATTGTCGAAAAACTCGTCCAGGTCGCCCAGCGCGAAGACACCCACGGTTACTCCACGTCCAAGGGCATTCCGCGTCTGCGCCGGGCGATTTCCAACTGGTACAAGGAACGCTACGCGGTCGACATCGACCCGGAAAGCGAAGCCATCGTCACCATCGGTTCCAAGGAAGGCCTGGCGCATTTGATGCTGGCGACCCTGGATCAGGGCGACACGGTACTGGTGCCGAACCCGAGCTACCCGATTCACATCTACGGCGCGGTGATTGCCGGTGCGCAGGTGCGTTCGGTGCCGCTGGTGCCCGGTGTGGACTTCTTCGATGAACTGGAGCGGGCGATTCGCGGTTCGATCCCGAAGCCGAAAATGATGATCCTCGGCTTCCCCTCCAACCCTACCGCGCAATGCGTGGAGCTGGATTTCTTCGAACGGGTGATCGCCCTCGCCAAGCAGTACGACGTGCTGGTGGTGCACGATCTGGCTTACGCCGACATCGTCTACGACGGCTGGAAAGCCCCGTCGATCATGCAGGTGCCAGGCGCGAAGGACATTGCGGTGGAATTTTTCACCCTGTCCAAGAGCTACAACATGGCGGGCTGGCGCATCGGTTTCATGGTCGGCAACCCGGAACTGGTCAACGCCCTGGCGCGGATCAAGAGCTACCACGACTACGGCACCTTCACTCCGCTGCAAGTGGCGGCGATTGCCGCGCTGGAAGGCGATCAGCAATGCGTGCGCGACATCGCCGAGCAGTATCGTCAGCGTCGCAACGTGCTGGTCAAAGGTCTGCATGAGCTGGGCTGGATGGTCGAGAATCCGAAAGCGTCGATGTACGTCTGGGCGAAGATTCCCGAGGCTTACGCGCATCTGGGTTCGCTGGAGTTCGCCAAGAAGCTGCTGGCCGAGGCCAAGGTTTGCGTCTCGCCGGGGGTGGGTTTTGGTGAGTATGGCGATGACCATGTGCGCTTCGCGCTGATCGAAAACCAGGACCGGATTCGGCAGGCCGTGCGTGGGATTCGCGGGATGTTCCGGGCGGATGGCCTGACCCCGAAAACCGCCTGACACATCCCCCCTGTAGGAGCTGCCGCAGGCTGCGATCTTTTGATTTTAAAGATCAAGATCAAAAGATCGCAGCCTGCGGCAGCTCCTACAGGGGTCATCACCCACAAAAAAACCGCATCGCTGCGGTTTTTTTGTGCCTGCAAAACGCCGTTTAAACGAACAGCGACAACAGCAGGATAAAGCCCAACGCAACCACCGACAGGATGGTTTCCATCGCGGTCCAGGTCTTGAAGGTTTCGGCGACGGTCATGTTGAAGTACTGCTTCACCAGCCAGAAGCCGGCGTCGTTCACATGAGACAGGATCAACGAACCGGCACCAGTGGCCAGCACCAGCAGCTCACGGTTGACGCCCGGAATCATCCCCACCACCGGCACCACGATGCCCGCGCCCGTGATAGTCGCCACAGTGGCCGAACCGGTAGCAATACGAATCACCGCCGCCACCAGCCACGCCAGCAGGATCGGCGAAATCTGCGCGCTGACCGCCATGTGGCCGATCACGTCGCCCACGCCGCTGGTCACCAGCATCTGTTTGAAGCCACCACCGGCACCGATGATCAGGATGATCGCGGCGGTCGGCGCCAGGCTTGCGTCCAGCCACTTGAGCATCTGTTGCGAGCCGATGCCCTGCTTGTGACCGAAGGTGTACAGCGACAGCAGCAAGGCCAGCAGCAGTGCCGAGATCGGGTGACCGATCATGTCCATCCAGGTGCGGAAGAAGTGACCGTCCGGCAGCGCCACGTCAGCGAAGGTTTTCAGCAGCATCAGGAACACCGGCAGCAGCACGGTGATCAGGGTGATGCCGAAGCTCGGCAGGTTTTGCGAATCGGTTTCACGGGCCAGTTGATCGACCAGTTCCTGATTCGGATGACCGGGGATGTGCTTGGCGATGAACGTACCGAAGATCGGGCCGGCAATGATGGCCGTCGGCAGCGCAACGATCAGACCGTAGAGAATGGTCTTGCCGATGTCGGCACCGAACACGCCGATCGCCAGCAGCGGACCCGGGTGCGGCGGCACCAGACCGTGTACCGCGGACAGGCCGGCGAGCAGTGGGATACCGATCTTGATAATCGACACACCAGTGCGCCGGGCAACGATGAACACCAGCGGAATCAGCAGCACGAAGCCGATTTCGAAGAACAGCGGAATACCGACGAGGAACGCGGCGAACATCATCGCCCACTGCACTTTGTCCTTGCCGAAGGCGCGGATCAGGGTCTGCGCGATCTGATCGGCACCACCGGATTCGGCCATCATTTTGCCGAGCATGGTGCCCAGCGCGAGGATGATGCCGACGAAACCGAGCACGCCACCGAAGCCGTCCTGGAACGCCTTGATGATGGTGCCGATCGGCATGCCGGACGTCAGGCCGAGGAACGCGGCCGCGATGGTCAGCGAGATAAAGGGGTGAATCTTGAATTTGGTGATCAGGATAATCAGGCCGATTACCGTGACCACTGCATCGAGCAGCAGGTAGGCGTCGTGGGACATGCCAAACATTGGGGGTGTCTCCTGGCTTGTTGTTGTTATTAAAGCGGGTTAAACAGAATTCGTGAGGACAGCGCTAGCTCTTTCAACACACTCATACCGCCTGTTTCAGACCATGGGCCTGCCACCAGACGTGCGCCTGGGCCGCCAGTTCTTCAACGCTGTGGATCGAAGCATTCAGTGCCAGGGTCAACGGCTCGCCGACCGGCGATTCGAGGGTGGCGAACTGGCTTTCGATCAGCGTCGCCGGCATGAAGTGGCCCGGGCGATGCGATACGCGGTCGGCGGCGACTTCAGGGGTCAGCTCAAGAAACACGAAGCCCAGGCCCGGCAAGGCACTGCGCAGCACTTCGCGATAACTGTGTTTGAGGGCCGAGCAGGTCAGCACCGGGCGCTGGCCAGCGGCGTCGACCCGACGCAGTTCATCGCACAGGCTGTCGAGCCAGCCGGCACGGTCGTCGTCGTTCAGGGGGATCCCCGCGCTCATCTTTTCGATGTTGGCGGCCGGATGAAAAGTATCGCCTTCAATGGCAGTGGCGCCGCTCAATTGGCACAAGGCCTGGCTGACGCACGTCTTGCCGCAACCGGCAACGCCCATGATGACCAGGGCGGTGATGGGATGACTCATATAACACCTCAGCGCGCAGACAGCGCTACCTTTGCTAGCTATGACTCTAGTGCACAGGCAGAAGTTGCCGACGCCTTCTTGTCGTTTTTTTGGGTTGCAGCAGGTTTTCGCCCAACGCCAAAAAGCGAGGATCAGGCAGGACCTCGCTTACGCATTTGCAGCTGCATCAGGACAGCGCTACCTTAGTGCCTTGATTTTTGTTTGGCAAGCCGCCCGATGACCACCCCTAAAAACGATAAAAACACTCGCACCACCGGCCGTCCCACCCTTAATGAAGTTGCCCGTCTGGCCGGCGTCAGTCCGATTACCGCCTCCCGCGCCCTGCGTGGGGTCAGCACCGTGGCCACCGAACTGGTGGAAAAAGTGCAGAAAGCCGCGCTCGAACTCAACTACGTGGTCAACCCAGCCGCCCGCGCCCTGGCCTCGGCGCAGAGCCATTCAGTGGTGGTGCTGGTGCCGTCGCTGTCCAACCTGTTGTTCATCGATACGCTGGAAGCCATTCATCGGGTGCTCACGCCCAAGGGCTTCGAAGTGCTGATCGGCAACTTCCACTATTCGCGCGATGAAGAAGAAAACCTGCTGCGCAACTACATGGCCTATCAGCCACGTGGCTTTCTGCTGACCGGGTTTGATCGCACCGAAAGTTCGCGGCGGATGATCGAGGCCAGCAACATTCCCTGCGTGTACATGATGGAACTGGACAGCGCTGCCGGAGTGAATTGCGTGGGTTTCTCGCAGCTCAGCGCCGGCGAAACCGCCGCCGAGCATTTGCTCTCGCGCGGTCGCAAGCGCCTGGCCTACATCGGCGCGCAACTCGATCAGCGCACCTTGTTGCGTGGTGAAGGTTTCCGCAAAGCCTTGCAGAAGGCCGGGCGTTACGACCCGGATCTGGAAGTACTGACCCCGCGCGCCTCGTCCGTGGGCCTGGGCGGTGAACTGTTTCTGCAATTGCTGGCGGCGCATCCGGACGTCGATGCGATCTTCTTTGGCAACGATGACCTGGCGCAGGGTGCCCTGCTCGAAGCGTTGCGCAACGGGATCAAGATCCCCGAGCAAGTGGCAATCCTTGGCTTCAACGACTTGCCGATGTCCGAACACATGGTCCCGCGCCTGAGCAGCATCAACACCCCGCGCGAAGCGATCGGCCGGCGTGCGGCGGAGCAAATGTTGACGTTGATGGCGGGCAACAGCGTGACGCGGCCGGTGGAAGATATGGGTTTTGAACTGAAGATTCGCGAGAGTACCTGACCTGTTCCCCCGCAATATGGCGGCCTTTTATATAAAGCCATTAAAGGCCGCCTCTTGTTTGAAACTTCCACAACTTGCCTTTATACAACTTACACGCTGCAATCAATTGCGACTTTCGTTAACGCAGCTTGCTCTATAGATTCCTTGCACGCACTTCCAGATTTCGAAGTCGCGTTTGAACTCATTCAAGGAAGAATCATGTACACCACAATAAAACACCTGATCGCATTGGTTGGCAGCAGCTTGCTGCTCGCCGGATTCTCCACAACCGCACTGGCCGAACCCGCAGGCCTGTGGCGCGCACCAGCCCCCATCGTCAAAGCCGGTAGCAACTACAGCGTGATTCTCGATCGCGGCGAACTGAAGAAAGCCATTGCCGGCAGCAACAATAACTATCTGTTTACCGACACCGGTGCCGGTGTACAGTCATTGGTATTGATCGGCACTTCGACACAACTCATCGAGTTCCTGATCAAACACAAAGACCGTCAGATCGAGAATCGCATCAGTCAACTTCCCGACATTTATATGGGCATCGCGCCCTTTACGCCACAAAGCCGTTTCTCCGGCTTGTTCCCCTTGGGCGATGCTGTGACAGATATCGTCATGCAACTGACCAACTTCATTCCCGGTGGTGGCGCATGGCGCGACATCGCGAGCATTCCCGGCACTCTTACCGGTCTTCAGGCTGGCATCGACAAACTCAGTGAGGTACAGAAAGCGTCCGGCAAGTTGCTCTACGTAAAGTTCAGCTACTTGCCCGAAGAGCGCATGGCCAAGCTGGGACGCAATGCGGTCAGCTTCAATCAAGTGCTCAATACGCTGCAGGATAATTACCTGCTGAAAAAGCCTTGATCCGCGCTATTGGTGCTGACTCAGCAGTTGTACAAATGCTGCCGCGCCCTTTTGCAGCGGCTGGCTCTTGAGCCAGACGGCATGCACAGGTAATACCAGGCCGTTCTCGATATTACGGAAACTCAAACGCTTGAGTCTCCCCGTATCGAGCAACGGCTGCACCACCGACAACGGGAAATTGCCCCAGCCCAACCCCGCCTCGACCATCTCCAGCGCCGTCTCCAGCGTGTCGGTGCGCCAGTGCGATTCGGCCACCAGTGGCCGGGTTTCGCTGATCGGCAAGTCGCGGCTGGCGACGAAGATCTGCCGCACATGCACCAGGTCTTCGAGAAACAGATCCTGCCCCTGCAACAACGGACTGTCCGCCGCAAGTGTGGCGATCATCCGTTCGCTGCCGACAAACTGAAAACGCTCCAGCACGTTCATGCTCAACCCGGCGAACGCCAGACACACGCTGACGCGGCCGCTGTGCAGCATCGCCAGCACGTCGTCCTGCGGCGCGGTCAGCACTTCGATGTCGAGCAGCGGATGACGCTCGGCAATCACCTTGATCGCGGCGAGCAAACGCCGACGCTCGATGTCGGCGACCACGCCAATCGACAGCTTGCTCTCCAGCCCCAGGGACAACTCCACCGCATGCACCTGCAATTGCTTGAGCTGCTCGGCGATCAGCCGCGCGTGGGGCACCAGTGACAGCGCCATGGCCGTCGGCTGCGGTTCGCGGTGGCTGCGGTCGAACAAGGCATAGCCAAGCTCCGCTTCCAAATTGCCGATGCCCATGCTGACCGCCGAAGGCACCCGCCCCAAAGCGCGGGCAGCTGCGGAGAACGAGCCACGATCAATCACCGCAAGGAACAGTTCGATGCTGTCACTATTGAAATTCACTTCACCTACCTGTCACCAAAACTGAAAGCTACTGACTTTTTCTGTCACGCCTATTGAAGCTATCTTTTGCCGCCTTCGCCAGTCCCTCTGGCCATCGAGTTCAAGACAGAGGCAAAATTTCCATGCAAGGCGTCAAACGCAAACTGGTCTATGTGTCGCTCTACGAAGTGATCGGCATGACTTTCTCCGCCCTCGGTCTGGCGCTGTTGTCCGGCACCTCGCCCGGCAGCACCGGCCCATTGGCGGTGATCATCACCACTATCGCGGTGACCTGGAATTTCATCTACACCTCGCTGTTCGAGCACTGGGAAAGCCGTCAGAAGTCGCGCACCCGCACGGTCAAACGGCGCGTCGCCCACGCGGTGGGTTTTCAACTGACGCTGATCGTGTTCCTGATTCCGCTGATTGCCTGGTGGATGAACATCAGTCTGGTGCAGGCGTTCCTGCTGGATCTGGCGCTGATCATCTTCATCCCGTGCTACACGTTTGCCTTCAACTGGCTGTTCGATCGCATCTTCGGCTTGCCGGCTTCGGCGTTGCCCGATTCCGCCGCTGCGGCATAAATCGTTAATTGGTAAGTAGTTATTGCAAGAAATCGGCGGTATTCCGGGGCAAACCGCCGATATTCACAATCCATCAACTCTGATAGCAGGCTAAGCTTTTCCATCAATAAAAAATGGATCCGCCGATGACTGCTCACGCCCCCGCCGCCGCGCAACGCGACGGCATCGATCCGATACGCGCCGCCGAGATTTCCGCCCGCATCGACCGCCTCCCCGCCGTCGCCACCATCTGGCGGCTGGTGGCGCTGTTGTCGATTGGCGGTTTCTTCGAACTCTACGATTTGTTCCAGACCGCCTACATCAGCCCAGGGCTGATCCGTGACGGGATCTTCGCCACCGGCAATCAGGGCGTGTTCGGCTTTTCCGATCAGGCGGCGTTCGCTTCGGCGACCTTTCTGGGTCTGTTCCTCGGCGCCAGCCTGCTCAGCCCATTGGCCGATCGTTTCGGCCGCCGCGCGATCTTCACCTTCGCGCTGGTCTGGTACACGGTCGCCACGGTGTTGATGGGGATTCAAAGCTCGGCGCTGGGGATTATTTGCATGCGTTTTCTGGTGGGGATCGGGCTGGGCATCGAGCTGGTAACCATCGACGCCTACCTATCGGAACTGGTGCCCAAACGCATGCGCAGTTCGGCGTTTGCCTTCGCCTTTTTCGTGCAGTTTCTGTCGGTGCCGGCGGTGGCGCTGATGTCGTGGTGGCTGGTGCCGCAGGCGCCGTTCGGTGTGTCCGGCTGGCGTTGGGTGGTGCTGGCGAGCGCGGTGTTTGCGCTGTTCATCTGGTGGCTGCGCAAGCGCCTGCCAGAGTCGCCGCGCTGGCTGGCGCAGCACGGGCGTTTCGATGAGGCGAACAGGATTCTCGACGACATCGAAGCCCGCTGCGAGAAGGATCACCGTCAACCGCTGGACGCCCCGGAAGCGGTGCCTGTGGATGTCGAGGGCAAGGGCCGCTTCGCCGATATCTGGCAGCCACCGTATCGCCGTCGGGCGCTGATGCTGATCGTCTTCCACGTGTTCCAGGCGATCGGTTTCTTCGGCTTCGGCAATTGGTTGCCGGCGCTTCTATCGGGCCAAGGCGTGAGCGTCACTCACAGCCTGATGTACGCGTTCATCATCACCCTCGCCTACCCGCTCGGGCCGTTGCTGTTCGTCAAGTTCGCCAACCGTTTCGAGAACAAATGGCAGATCGTCGGCTCGGCCCTCGGCGCCATGACATTCGGCACCTTGTTCGCGCTGCAGACCAGCGCCTTCGGCCTGATCTTTTGCGGGGTGATGATCACCTTCTGCAACGCCTGGCTGAGCTTCAGTTATCACTCGTACCAGAGCGAACTGTTCCCGACCAACATCCGTGCGCGGGCGGTGGGTTTCTGCTATTCGTTCAGCCGTTTGTCGACGGTGTTCAGCAGCTTGTTGATCGGGCTGTTCCTCGATAACTTCGGCACGCCCGGGGTGTTGGCGTTCATTGTCAGCAGCATGTTGATCGTGATGCTGACCATCGGCTGGTTCGGCCCGCGCACACGCAACCTGGCACTGGAAAACATTGCCCATCGCTGACCGTCACGCGGTCATCCTCTGCCGCCTGACGGCAAGGGATGACCGCTTTGCTCGGCGCACAAGTCGCATAACCGGTTGAAATCATGTGGTTCTTCGCAAAGGCACGGTAATTGCTGCGTCAGGCCCGTCAGCAATTATCCAAAGGTCTCCATCATGATGTTGGTCAGTGCCAAACAGCAGCAACTCGTTCACTTGCCCAAGCGGCCAGTGGATGACGCGACCACGACCGCCGCTGCCGGTCTGCAAAGCGGCCTGCACGGCGCCATGCTGCAATCGCTGCAGAACCAGGCTCAGTCGCAAGCCACCGATGCAACCTCAAAGGTCGAGGATTCGGCCACGCAGATCGCCACCCAGCAAGTGGCCGCCGCAGCGCGCATCAGCGATAACGTCGACGAGGCCTTCGCCAAGACCCGCGTGGGTCTGCAAACCACCGATGCCACGGCTGCCGGCAGCACCACCGGCACCTCGGCCACCGACGCGTTCAAGGACTACATGAGCAAGTCGCCGGAACAACGTCTGCGCGACAGTATCCTTCAGAGCATGGGCATCACCGAAGACGACATCAAAGCCATGCCGCCGGAGAAACAACTGGCCATCGGCAAAGAGATTGCCGAGCGCTTGCAGGACAAGATGAAACTGGCGCAGGCGGACAAAGAGAACGTCAATGACGTCAAGGACAGCGACAAGCTGGCGGACAAGTTTCTCGCGGCGCTTTGACTGCAAACCCATGTAGGAGCTGCGGCACGCTGCGATCTTTTGATCTTAAAAAACAAATCAAAAGATCGCAGCGTGCCGCAGCTCCTACAGGGGTTTGGCGTAACTACTAGTTCAGTTGCAACGTCGCATTGAACTGCCCGATCGCATCCACCACATGCCGTGATCCCTGCTGAATCTCCAGAATCACCTCCCCTGCCTCGTTCGCCAGTTCCACACCCAGCCCGGTGCGGCTCAGGCTCGACTGCATGCTCGACACCGCGCTCAGCGACAGGTCATGGTTTTTGCGCACCACTTCGACAATCTCAAGCGTCGCCTGACTGGTACGCGCCGCGAGACTGCGCACCTCGTCCGCGACCACGGCAAAGCCGCGTCCGTGCTCACCGGCCCGGGCCGCTTCGATGGCGGCGTTGAGCGCCAGCAGGTTGGTCTGATCGGCGATGCCGCGGATGGTCTGGACGATGGTGCCGATGATGTCCGATTGCTTGCTGACCGCATCGATGCTCAGCGCCGCTTCGTTGAGGTCGCGGGAAATGTCCTGAATGATCTGCACCGTTTGCTGCACGACCTGTGAGCCTTTTTGCGCGCAGGCGTCGTTTTGGACCGAGGTGCTGTGGGCCGATTCCGCGGCGTTTTGCAGCGTCGTCATCTGGCTGGTGATGTCGCTGGCGAACTTGACCACCTTGTACAACCGGCCCTTGGTGTCGAACAGCGGGTTGTACGAGGCTTCGAGATAAACCATCTGCCCGGACTTGTTCTTGCGTTCGAAACGGTGCGAGTGATATTCGCCGCGATTGAGCGACGCCCAGAACGCCTTGTACTGCGCCGATTCGGATTCGGAACGGTGACAGAACATGCTGTGGTGGTGACCGACGATTTCGTTGAGCGAGTACTGCATGGTTTTCAGAAAGTTGTCGTTGGCGGTAATCACGTTGCCTTCGGGCGTGAACTCGATCACCGCCATCGAACGGCTGATTGCCGCGAGCATGCTTTCTTCTTCGTGCTCTTTGTTGACCCGAGCGGTGATGTCCGCCGCCACTTTGATCACACTTTTGACTTGTTTGTCCGGACCATAAACCGGCATGTAACTGGCTTCGAGCCAAATCTCCTTGCCGGACTTGTTCAAGCGCAGAAACGTGCCGCTGATCGGCTCACCACGGGCCAGGTCGCGCCACAATCTGGCGTATTCCTCGCTGCGGTAGAACGCTTCCTCGCAAAACACCCGGTGATGTTTGCCGCGCACTTCCTCGGCGCTGTAGCCCATGGCCTTGCAGAAGTTTTCGTTGGCATCCAGAACAATGCCTTCGGGGGTGAATTCGATCATCGCCATCGAACGGCTGATCGCCTCCAGCTTGGCGTTGGCTTCGGTCAAGGCGCAGCTGAAACGCTCGATCTGCTGCAGGTCAGCCTTGTGATGTAGGTTGAACATGGTTGTATCACCTTCCGCGCGGTCTTTTGATTTGATGAAAGTTCAGGTCTTTCAGAATCCACCACTACGTTCCACAGAACAGGCACACGCATTCCTCCACAGGAGGAAGTTGTCAGGTGATAAATGACGTTTAATCAAAGAGTCCATGCAGCGACGCTCTAATCAAGACATCCTTCTCTTGATAGCCCGCGAGCGGGCCAGCCCTAACGTGCAGAAGAACTTCCATGTAAAACAGGCTCCTTGTTGGTTCAGTGTCCGGTGCCTTTGAATGCGCACTCTGGCAGCGTTGAAATCACGGCTGACTGATGACGGTCGACATAGTTAGTTACAGCTCAGCATAGCCAGCGCGAAGCCTTGCGCAAGGCCACTAGTCGGCCAGTATCTGGCACTTTTTGCACAAGAAACGGTTCAGCGAGTGGCAGCGACCGCCGTATCCGCCAGCAGATCCAGCAAGGCCTGCACCGCCGCCGACGGCGTCTGCCCCGCAGGCAGCACCAGCGAAAACACCCGTTCGATACGTGGCTGCAGGGCAATCACCCGCAAGCCCTGACGCTCGGCCGGCAAGGTCATTTCCGGCACCAGGGTCACGCCGAGGTTTTCCCGCACCAGAGTGAAGGCGCTGCTCCATTCGCGCACCTCGACCCGCACATCCTGCAACTGCAATCCGGCTTCGGCGGCGAGGCTGCGGGCGTTGGTCGAGCAACCGCCGGTGGCCAGCACAAAGGGCAGCGCCGTCAGTTCATGCAGACTGACACCCTGCTCACTGCCTCGCAGCGCCAGCGGATGTCCTGCCGGCACGACCGCCACCCATTCATCACGACCCAATGGCCCGGCATTGCGCTCAGGCGCCGGGTTGAGCACCACGCCGACATCCACCAGACCGGCCGCGAGCAGGGTTTCCACCTCGTCGTCGCTGACCTCCAGCGCCACCACTTCGATGCCCGGATACAGACGATTGAATTGCCGCAGCAGCGGCGGCAGAAAACTCGCCAGCACCATCGGAAAACTCGCCAGACGAATCGTCCCGCGCAGCATCGGGCGTACGTTGTCGACGGTCTGGCGAATGGTCTGCAGCGCACTGAGCATCAGCCGCGCCTGCTCGATCACCGGCAGGCCGATGGCGGTGGGCAATGTCTGTCGGCTTTCGCGGCTGAACAGTTGCACGCCGAGGGTTTCTTCCATCAGCGCCAGGGCCTGGCTCGCCCCGGACTGGGTCATGCCGACCCGCTCGGCCGCGCGGGTGATGTTGCCGTGATCGGCCACGGCGACCACCAGCCGCCAATGCATCAGGTTCATCATGCCAGTAGCTGTCCTTATGGCTGCTTTCTGAAAGATTAATTTTACCGAGGGGGCGGCGCACTATGACACTGGCGCCAAATCCTCACCAGAGAGCTGCCGATGAAGCTGTATTTCGCCCCGCAAGCCTGTTCGCTGGCGCCGCACATTGTGCTGCGCGAACTGAAGCTGCCCTTCGTGCTGATCCGCGTCGACAACCGCAGCAAGCGCACCGCCAGCGGTGAAGACTTCTTGGCGATCAATCTCAAGGGCTATGTCGCGGCCCTGCAACTGGACAACGGCGCGGTGCTGACCGAAGGTCCGGTGATCCTGCAATATCTGGCGGACCTGCAACCACAGTCAGGGCTGGCGCCGGCACCCGGCAGTTTCGAACGCCTGCGTCTGCAGGAGTGGCTGAATTTCATTTCCAGCGAGATCCACGGCGGCCTCGGCGCGCTGTTCGATGAGCGGCTGCCGGCCGAGGTGATCAAGGAGAAGTTGTTCAGGCGTTTTACGGTGTTGGTCGCAGTGCTGGAGCAGCAGGAGTATCTGTTGCCGAACGGCTTCAGCGTGGCAGACGCATTGTTGTTTGTGGTGTTGCGTTGGGCCGGGTTGTTTGACATTGATTTGGCGCAGTGGCCGGCGCTGGCGCGGTTTCAGGCGCGGATTGAGCAGCGGCCGACCGTGGTGGCGGCGTTGGCGGCGGAAGCGGCGTAAGTCGGAAAAACCAATCGCCAGCAGGCTGGCTCCCACATTGGATCTGTGGCGTGCACAAATCCCCTGTAGGAGCCAGCCTGCTGGCGATAGCTATCGGACATTCAACGCAAAATCCCTAGAGACTCCCGCTCACCCTGCTCGCCACCTCCCCTGGCACCCACGCCTGCCACACCTGCGGCTGATCACGCAAAAACGCTTCGGCAACCTGCCGCGGTGGCTGGCGTTTTTCGCTCATTCCGGCCAGCGTCTGGTTCAGCAGATCAATCGGCAAATCGACTTTCTCGAAGAACGTCACCAACTCCGGATACTGCGCCTTGAACGGCGCCGACACGCCTATCGCCAGGCTCGCCGGCATCGAGCGGGTGCCCTTGGGATTCGGGTTGTTGGCATCGGCCAGGGTCTTCCAGGCTTCGGCATCGAACGGCGGCTCTTCGAGCTTCACCAGTTTGAAGCGCCCGAGCAGCGGCGTCGGCGACCAGTAGTAGAACAGCACCGGTTTGCCGCGTTTGATCGACGACGCCACCTCGGCATCCAGCGCCGCGCCGGAGCCGGTGCGGAAGTTGACGTAGCTGTCGGTCAGCGCATACGCCTTGAGCTTCTGGCTGTTGACGATCTCCGAGGTCCAGCCGGTCGGGCTGTTGAGGAAACGCCCACGGCTCGGGTCTTCCGGGTCGCGGAATACGTCCTTGTAGCGCGGCAGGTCGGCGACCGATTTCAGCTCCGGGGCCAATGGTTTGATACCGCGCTCGGGGTCACCCTTGATCACGTATTCCGGCACCCACCAGCCCTCGGTCGCGCCTTTGACCGTGTCGCCGAGGCCGAACACCTTGCCTTCATTGGCCGCCTTGACCCACGCCGGACTGCGCCCGGCCCATTCCTCGCCGATCACCTGAATATCGTTTTTCGCCAGCGCCGCTTCCAGGCTGACGGTGCTGCCCGGCAGCGTATCGGTCGGGTAGCCATAACCTTTCTCGACGATCAGGTGCAGCACTTCGGTGATGAAGCTGCCGCTTTCCCAGGTGATGTCACCGAAGTGGATCGGCGCGTTTTTTTCCGCCGCCGAAACAACGCCGACGCTCAGGCTCAGCGCCAGCAACGAACGGCCGAGTAGGGTTTTGATCGATCTCATGCGGACCTCTTGTCTGTCAGGATTTGGTTGGCGCTGTGGCGATCGCACAGGGCCTGGGAACGGCTCATATAAACGCTGACCGAACGCTGGGAGATGCCCAGTTCGGCGGCGATTTGCGGGTAGGTCAGGCCATCGATCCGCGCCAGCAGGAAGGTCGAACGGACCTTGCCGGGCAGGCGTTGCAGGCTGTGGTCGAGGCGTTTGAGGGTCTGACTCAGTTGTGCGAGGTCTTCAGGCGAAGTGGCAGCATCGATGTCGACCTGCTGCGCATGCCGGCGCTCCAGATCCGCCCGGCGCCAGCGCTGATAGAGCAGGCGTTGGGCAATCGTGGTGAGCATGGCGCGGGGTTCACGGATCGCCGTGACACTGGGCGCCTGGAGCAATTGCGCGAAGGTTTCGGCAGCGATGTCTTCCGCGCTTTCGGCGTCGTGCAATTGCCGGCGCAGGTAAGTGCACAGCCAGCGGTAGTGGGCGCGGAACAGTGCGTCGAGATGATTGCGGTGAACGGTGTCGGCGCCGGACATAGGGGCTCCTGGGTAAGGGGTCGCTGAATGTCCGGTGATCCGGTGGCGCGATCGTAGCAAGGCGCCTTATGCATTAATAATATTTATATTTCATTTTTATATTCTTTTTAGAGATATAAAAGCAAAAGATCGCAGCCTTCGGCAGCTCCTACATTGGAATGCAACCTGTAGGAGCTGCCGAAGGCTGCGATCTTTCAACGCAAGCGGCCATAACCCAACTCTTCAGCCTCACGCCGGTAGTCGAGCAGAATCTGATAGTCGCTATCACTGGCGGGCAACACTTCAGGCAAACCAAGGATCTGCGCCACATCCGGCAACTCACCCAACGCCTGATTCATAACCCGGCGCAGCTGTTCGATCTGCTCATCAGTGGCAGTCGCAACCGTGATAAACGGCAACGTCGGGCTGAACGCACTGCGCGCCACCACCCGCAAACCGCTGACTTCTTGCGGCGCATGCTGAGCGAGATAGGCATAAGTCACGCTGTCGATCGCTGCCAGATCGGCGCGCGCTTCACGCAGCCAGCGCAGACTTTCGCGGTGTGCGCCACTGATGCCGACCATGGCGAAGAACTGCCCGCGGTGCAATGGCGCCAGACGCTGGCGCAACAGGTTCATGCCGCTGTTGGAGTCTTCACTGTTGATCACTCCGCGACTGCCGCGAAAGTCCGCCAGGGTTTTGCGCGCATCGTCAGCACGGCTGAGAATCAGGCTGCAATGATTGCCGGCGCTGGCGTCGGGCAGTTCGTAGCGCGGACGCCCGACGATGCGTACCTGATCGCGCAGCAAGGTCATCAGCGGATAGCCGCAGGTTTGGGTCAGCAGCAGATCCGGGGATAACCAGAGTTCAGGGAGCGACAGGCTTGCGGCGTTGAGGCGGGAATGGCCGAGGTGTTCGAGGATGCGGGCGATCCAGCGTTCGTTGGCCGCGCGAATGGGCTCGGGGGCGGTGTACATCAGCAGTTCGAGGTGGTGTTGGGTCATACGTTATTTCCCTGCAAATACTTACCCCTGTGGGAGCGGCGGTGCGACGATTCGACTTGCTCGCGAAAGCGGTGTGTCAGACACCAGACATGTCACTGTTCTACCGCCTTCGCGAGCAAGCTCGCTCCCACAGGGGTTTTGTGGTGTTTTTGAGGTTAGTGGTAAGGATGCTGCGGACTGTCAATCGGCCTGAAGCCGTGCTGCCGCCACAACTGCCCATAACCCTGCACCACAAATCCGCCACTGCGCGCCACCCATTGCTCGCGGCGCATCCGGTAGGCCGCCGGCAAGTCGTACCACGCCAGCCCCGGCAGGTCGTGATGCACAAGATGAAAATTCAGATTCAGAAACAGCCAGCGCCACGGCCAGCCGGCTTCGTTGAGCACGGTGCGCTGCTCCGGTTGAGCGTGCGGGCGGTGTTCATAGTAGGAGCGAATCATCGCGATCGACAGCGCCGGCACGCTGATCAGCAGCAGGTAATGCCACACCGGCAATACGCTGTAGCGGGCGATGAACCACAGCATCAACACGGTGAGCGCACCGTGGGTCAGCCACATCGACCAGGCCTGACGCTCACGGTTTTTCAGGCGTTGCAGTTCTTCCGCGGCCAACGCGATCAATCCCAGCGGCGCACCAATGATGAAACGCCCGAACACGGTTTTGTTCAGCCAGTGCAAGCCTCGCTCGAACAGTGAACTGCCCTGCCAGCGCGCCGCTGTCAGATAACGGCTCTCCGGATCGACGCCGGGCACGGTCAGGTCTTCATCGCGGTGATGCAACAGATGGCTGTCTCGGTACAAGGTGTACGGGTACCACACCGCGAAGGGAGCGTAGCCAAGGAGTTTGTTGAACAGCACCGAGCGGGTCGGATGCCCATGCAGCAATTCATGCTGCACCGACAGCCACAGCACCAACAGCGGAATCAGCAGCAATGTGCTCAAGCCGCGACCGAGCCAGTGGCTGTTGAGGATGATTGCGAACCAGCCGCCATATACGCCGATCAGCAGCAGCCACGTCGGCCACTCGGTGCGGGCGGTGAAGCGCTGGCGCAGGGTTTCGATCTGCTGGCGATGGTCGGCGTCGAAGTAATTCGGCATGGCGTGGCTCGGAACGGGAATCTTCCCCTTCTGTGCAACGAGGCCGGGCAATCTTGCAGATTATTTTTGCACTGAAACGGGAGCCCGAGATCCGGGCTCCCGGAGAACGTGATCAATGACCGAAAATATCGACTTTCTTGGCTTTCTTCTCCGCACGCTTTTCAATGGCGGTCTTGGCCGGTTTCTTCTTCGCGGCTTTCTTTGAATCCATACCTTTGGACATGATGCGTACTCCACTCACAGGGATGTAGGCTCAGGTATACACCTATCCTGCGTTGCCCGTTCTTTTATAATCGACGCTTTGCCCGCCGCCAGTCCGATCCCATGCCCGATACCCAGTATGTCCTGCTCGACGAGCCTTTGTGGCCGTTGATGAACAAGTTTTACCGTAGCCACCAATCGTCGATGAAGGCGGTGCGCGATGCGCAGTTGTGGGTGGCTCGTCGCGAGGACATCGTCGCCGCGCTGTGCCTGCGGCCGGTGGCGGGCGGGCACTGGTTGACCGGGTTGTTTGTCGAACCGGGTTGCCGTGAGCAAGGGATCGCCGCGCAGTTGATCGCGGCGGCGGTGAAGGATCTGCAGGAACCGGTGTGGCTGTTCTGCCATCCGGATTTGCGCGGGTTTTACGAGCGACGCGGTTTCAGCTTTGACCCCGCCCTGCCCTATGCGCTGGCCGAACGGTTGAGCCGGTATGCGCGGAGCAAGCCGATGATTGCGATGGGGCTTGTTTGAAGATCAAAAGATCGCAGCCTGCGGCAGCTCCTACAGGGATCGGTGTAGGAGCTGCCGCAGGCTGCGATCTTTTGATTTTGCTTAATCGTCTGCGCTGGGATCGAGATCCGGGAACATCACTTCGGTAAAGCCGAATTTGCTGAAATCGGTAATCCGCGACGGGTACAGGCGGCCAATCAGATGATCGCACTCATGCTGCACCACCCGCGCATGAAAACCCGACGCCACGCGCACGATCGGCTCGCCCTTGGGATCAAAGCCTTCGTAGCGAATCTGCTGATACCGATCCACCGCGCCGCGCAGGCCAGGCACCGACAAACAGCCTTCGAAACCCTCTTCGGTCAGCGTATTCAACGGCGTGATCAGCGGATTGATCAGGATCGTCTGCGGCACCGCTTCGGCGTCCGGGTAGCGTTCGCTGTGCTCGAAACCGAAGATCACCAGTTGCAGGTCGACGCCGATCTGTGGCGCGGCGAGGCCGACGCCACCGACGCTTTCCATGGTCTGGAACATGTCATCGATCAGTTGCCACAGCTCGGGGCTGTCGAACATTTCCGGCGGTACTGGCGGGGCGATGCGCAGCAGGCGTTCATCGCCCATTTTCAGAATTTCACGGATCATGATCAGACTTCGTCAGTGTTCGGTTTCAGCGACTGGTCGCGGCCAAGCCCCGAAACGTGTTGTTTGGGATGTTCATCGAGTTCGCCGGGGACTTTCTCGCCCTCGTCCTTGCCCTCGCTGGACATGTGCTCGATCACCGCGTTCATCTCGGCCCCGAGCAACAGCACGGCGGCGGAAATATAGAAATACAGCAACAGCACGATGATCGCTCCGATGCTGCCATACATCGCGTTGTAGTTGGCGAAGGTTTTGACGTAGAACGCAAAGCCCAATGAGGCAACGATCCACACCACCACCGCCAGCACCGAACCGGGCGTGATGAAACGGAATTCCTGTTTGACGTCGGGCATCACGTAGTAGATCAGGGCCACGGCGACCATCATCAGAATCACGATCACCGGCCAGCGCGCAATCGTCCACACCGTCACAATGAAATCTTCCAGACCCACCTGCGCGGCAATCCAGCCCATCACCTGCGGCCCGAGCACCATCAGCGCGGCGGCTACCAGCAACATGCCGGCGATGCCGACGGTGTAGAAAATCGACAGCGGGAAGCGCTTCCAGATCGGCCGGCCTTCGACCACGTCATACGCGGCGTTCATCGCGCTCATCATCAATCGTACGCCGGCAGACGCGGTGTACAGGGCGATGACGATACCGATGGAGAGCAAGCCGCCCTTGGACTGCTGCAACTGATCGATCACCGGGTTGACCTGCTCCAGCGCCTGTGGCGGCAATACCAGTTCCGACTGCAGGCGCAGCCAGGTGAAGAAGTCCGGCAGGTGCAGGAAACCGATCAGCGCGATCAAAAACAGAATGAACGGGAACAGCGAGAACAGCATCTGGTAGGCCAGTGCCGAGGCATAGGTCGACATCTCGTCGTCGACGAATTCAGTCACCGTGCGCACCATCACCCGGTGCAGTGGCAGACCTTTCATGTCCGGAAAAATCATTCGCGTCTCCTTTCGCCGCATTACAGGTTGAAGTCGTGGCGACTCAGGGGCGGTTTTTACATCACGGTAGTCTACTTGGCGACCCTTGGTGGCGCGCGCAAGCTTTTGACACAAGAACGGCCATCCCTGGATGGCCGCTCGTGTGTTTCGTTCAAGGCGGGATTACGCCTTGTCGACACCTTTCTTGATGGCGTCTTTGGCTTTGCCGACTGCTTGCTGGGCTTCGCCTTTTTTCTCTTGAACCTTGCCTTCGGCTTGCAGCTTGGTGTTGTCGGTGGCTTTACCGACGCCTTGCTTGACGTTGCCGACAGCTTCGTTGGCCATGCCTTTTACTTTATCGCCTGTGCTACTCATGGTGTTTCTCCTTGGTGCATTGAAGGGGAAAAGTCAGTACGTAATGATTGACCGGGCGGGTTTGCCACGAGTTTCATTTATTTTTGCCGTTCATTTCGTCGTGCCATGCAGGTTGGGCTTTATGTTTGCCCCGCAAGCCCCGAGAATGCGCACCTATGGGCGCCGTGCGCCAACGATCAGATCCCGCAGGAATGTTATGAAACTCGATAAAAAGCAGGCCATTGCCCGTCGCAACCAGGAACTGGGCGGCGCCGTGCTCGGCACCAACAACTGCCACTTCGCCGAACTGAACCGCAACCGCAACATCTGGTGGTTCGACCTGCCAGTGACGCGCCTGGCGGTCGGTCAGTACGAGTGGATTCACCTGCTGATGCACACCCCGGCCACCGACGAACTGCTGCACCTGAAAGTGCCGACCGTGTTCCTGCGGGAGAAGCTCGAAGGCCTGGTGATTCGCAACGAAGGCAAGCGCAAGGCGGCGTTGAGCCTGGAATTGAGTGCGGACAAGGATTCGTATCTGCAGGACATGCGCCCGGCGGGGACCAACGTGAACTTCGCGCCGTTCCGGCAGTAACAATTCCTCGTGGCAACTGGACTCTGTGGCGAGGGAGCTTGCTCCCGCTGGGCTGCGAAGCAGCCCCATAACCCCGTATCAGTTGAGTCCTGACACACCACATTCACCGGATTTACGACTGCTGCGCAGCCGAGCGGGACGGTGCGACGACTCGACAAGCTCCCTCGCCACAGGATTGAAGAACGCCGTGTCTAGTCCTGAAATAGGGTTACACCTGTTTCACCCTAACGCCCGATGCACCGCATCGGGCGTTTTGTATTTCAAGGATAGGTGCGGGCGTTCCTGGTTGTAGATCAAGATTGC
>NZ_JBIVMY010000025.1:0-886 GCF_044753325.1 Pseudomonas sp. NPDC088414
TGATGAACATTGGCTTCCTAACACTGTATTTGAAGAACATGCTCCTAAAGACGCGCCAGCGTCAGCACCTTTACACTGATGCATCAAAACCATCGCAATTACGCCCAATGCACCCAGAAGATGAAAAACGACTACGACTGTTTCCAGCATTTTTTCAGTTTCCCGCGGCGCGACAAATCGCACCGAACTCATCTGCATTCAGGGAAGCTCCACCAATGAGCCCCCCATCGATATCCGGCATGCCGAACAGTTCGACCGCATTGGCCGCCTTCACGCTGCCGCCGTATAGAAGCCGCACACCTCGTGCGACTTCAGAATTCTCTGCCGCCAACTGCTCGCGAATGGCTTTATGCACATCCTGAGCCTGTTGCGGCGTTGCAGTCAGTCCGGTACCAATGGCCCAGACAGGCTCGTAAGCAATGACTGCCTTGGCAAAGGCACCAACACCCAGCTCCTCGATGATGCTGCCCAGCTGACGCCCGACAACCTCAAGAGTTTTTCCGGCTTCGCGCTGCTCGAGGGTCTCCCCTACACACAACACCGGAATCAAGCCACATGCCTGTGCCGCTGCGAACTTGCGATTCAGCATCCCGTCTCGCTCGCCCATTATCTGGCGGCGCTCGGAGTGCCCGACAAGCACCAGGGAACAACCTGCATCCACCAACTGACTCGGTGCAATTTCACCGGTCAATGCACCTTGCATGGATTCCACCGCAGAATTCTGCGCACCGACCGAAATCGATTTACCTTTCAAGCCATCAATCACTTGATTGATATGCAAGCAAGGCGGGAATACCGCGACATCAACACCGCTTGGCAAGGCCAGATGACGAAGGCCGTTGATCAGCTCAGCGACGCTGGCGCGGGTACCGTGCATCTTCCAGGT
>NZ_JBIVMY010000025.1:896-84771 GCF_044753325.1 Pseudomonas sp. NPDC088414
CAGCTACCATAGGGCGACGCATGCTGTACCTCGTCGGTCAAAGTGGGCGCAGATGTTACCCAACACAATCATGGCTGGCAAGCCGAATCAGGCAGAAACTTCACTTACCAGTTTTGCCAGTTCCTCGGCATAGGTACGAACCTGAGCTTCATCCTCACCTTCGACCATCACGCGCACCAAAGGCTCTGTGCCGGACTTGCGCAAAAGTACCCGGCCACGCCCGGCCATTGCCTGGGTGACACGCGCACTGGCTTCCTTGACAGCCGGATGCTCAAGCGGACTTTCACCGCCCCCAAAACGCACATTGATCAGTACCTGAGGGCACTTGCGCAAGGCCTGACGCGTTTGCGCCAACCCTTCGTTTCGGGTTTTAAGCGCCATCAGCACCTGCAGCGCTGCAATGATCGCATCACCCGTGGTGGTGTGATTGAAGCAGACGATATGCCCCGAGTTCTCACCACCGACCAGCCAGTTACGCTCGAGCAGCTCGGCAATCACGTAACGGTCGCCTACGTTGGCGCGAATGAACGGAATCGAGAGTTCTGCCAGAGCGAGCTCCAGACCGAGGTTACTCATCAGCGTGCCGACTACGCCGCCCTGCAATTTGCCCCGCCCGTGCAGATCGCGCGCGATGATGAACAACAACTCGTCGCCATCAACGATGGCGCCCGTATGATCAACCATCAGCACCCGATCACCGTCACCGTCAAAGGCGATACCCAGATCAGCATGCTCAGCGAGAACGGCAGCTTGCAGCTGACCCATATGGGTCGAACCGCAATTATCATTGATGTTCAGACCATTGGGTTGAGCCGAGAGCACGACCACTTCCGCACCCAACTCACGAAAGACACTCGGAGCAACCTTGTAGGTCGCACCGTGTGCACAGTCGATAACGATCTTCAAACCGGAAAAACTGGTACCGGTCGGCACGCTGCTTTTGCAGAATTCAATGTAGCGACCGGAAGCGTCGTTGATGCGCGACACCTTGCCGATCTTGCTCGACTCGACCACTGTCATCGGGGTATCGAGCAGCTCTTCAATCATCAGCTCCAGCTCATCAGGCAGCTTGGTGCCTTTGCCGGAGAAGAACTTGATGCCGTTATCGTCATGCGGATTGTGCGAGGCACTGATCACGATCCCGGCTTCGGCCTGGAACGTGCGCGCCAGATAGGCAATCGCCGGCGTCGGCATCGGACCGAGCAACATCACATCGGCGCCCGCCGATGTCAGGCCTGCTTCAAGCGCCGATTCGAACATGTAGCCAGAGATGCGCGTGTCCTTGCCGACCAGCACCTTGCAGGCGCCCATCTTGCGAAAGGCCATACCCGCCGCCCAGCCGAGCTTGAGCATGAAGTCAGGAGTGATCGGATATTCACCGACACGGCCACGAATACCGTCAGTACCAAAGTATTTCTTGCTCATAAGTGCTCCATCATTCTTATTCGGCTGATTCCACGGCTGCGAGCATGCGCACCACGTCTACCGTTTCCGCCACATCATGGACACGCAAGATACGTGCGCCTTTAACCGATGCCAATGCCGCCAGTGCGAGACCGCCGTGCAGACGCTCGCCCACTGGACGATTCAGCGCCTGGCCAATCATGCTTTTGCGTGAGACACCGACCAATAGCGGACGCCCCAGCGCGTGCAGGGCTTCCATATGCTTGAACAAGCTTAGATTGTGCTGCAGGGTTTTGGCGAAGCCGAAACCGGGATCAAGAATGATCCGCTCGGCAGGAATGCCCGCCGCCGCACATTGAGCCATTCGTTCCGCCAGAAACTCACCCACTTCCCGGGTAACGTCCTGATAATGCGGATTGTCCTGCATGTCACCCGGCTCACCGAGCATGTGCATCAGACAGACCGGCAACCCGGTCGCGGCTGCGGCATCCAGCGCGCCATCGCGGCGCAGCGAACGCACATCATTGATCAACCCGGCACCCAGGCGCGCCGTTTCACGCATCACCGCAGGTGTCGAAGTATCAACCGAGATGGCCACATCCAGCTCGCGATTGATGAGCTCCACGATCGGAGCTACGCGCTCCAACTCCTCCAGCGGTGAGACCGCCCGCGCGCCAGGCCGGGTCGATTCGCCACCGACGTCGATCAACGTCGCGCCTGCAACCACCATGGCTTCGGCGTGACGCAAGGCCACGTCGAGCTGGTTGTACCGGCCGCCGTCGGAAAAAGAGTCGGGAGTGACATTGAGAATGCCCATGACATGCGTCCGGGCCAAATCAAGAACCCGGTTGCCGCAAGGCAACCGGGTCAGGGACTGTGCAGAAGTCATTTCAAACCTTAAACGTCAGCAGCCGGACCGCCGATCGGTGTTTCCGGACGCTCATCCTGAATCACTGGAGGCGGAGGCGTACCCGTGCCACCTGTCCAGTCACGCGGTTCGCGAGGCGTACGACCCGCCATGATGTCGTCGATCTGCTCGGCATCAATGGTTTCGTACTTCATCAGCGCATCGGCCATCGCATCCAGCTTGTCACGGTTGTCCGTGAGGATCTGCTTGGCGGTGCCGTAGCACTGATCGATGATGCTGCGCACCTCGGAGTCGATCAGTTTGGCCGTCTCACCGGAGAAGCTTGCGGCCTGACCGCCACCGCCGCGACCGAGGAACACTTCACCCTCTTCTTCGGCGTACATCAGCGGACCGAGTTTTTCCGACAGCCCCCACTTGGTCACCATGTTCCGCGCAATCTGACTGGCACGCATGATGTCGTTGGAAGCACCGGTGGTCACACCGTCGAAACCAAGGGTCATTTCTTCGGCGATACGGCCACCGTACAGCGAGCAGATCTGACTGATCAACGCACGTTTGGACAGACTGTAGCGATCCTCTTCCGGCAGGAACATGGTCACACCCAGCGCACGACCACGAGGAATGATCGAGACCTTGTAGACCGGATCATGCTCAGGTACGACGCGACCGACGATAGCGTGACCGGCCTCGTGATAAGCGGTGTTCTGCTTCTCTTTCTCGGACATGACCATGGATTTGCGCTCGGCGCCCATCATGATCTTGTCTTTTGCCAGCTCGAATTCTTTCATTTCGACGATGCGCTTGCCGCTGCGTGCAGCGAACAGCGACGCTTCGTTGACCAGGTTGGCCAGATCAGCACCGGAGAAGCCAGGAGTACCACGCGCGATAACGGCAGGAGCCACGTCATCACCCATTGGCACTTTGCGCATGTGGACCTTGAGGATCTGCTCGCGACCACGGATATCCGGCAAACCTACAACAACCTGGCGGTCGAAACGGCCCGGACGCAACAGCGCAGGGTCGAGTACGTCAGGACGGTTAGTGGCAGCGATCACGATGATGCCGTCATTCATTTCGAAGCCGTCCATCTCCACCAGCAACTGGTTGAGAGTCTGTTCACGCTCGTCGTGACCGCCGCCCATGCCGGCGCCACGATGGCGACCGACGGCGTCGATTTCGTCGATGAAGATGATGCACGGCGCGTGCTTCTTGGCCTGCTCGAACATGTCGCGAACGCGGCTTGCACCAACACCCACGAACATTTCAACGAAGTCGGAACCGGAAATAGTGAAGAACGGTACCTTCGCTTCGCCGGCAATCGCCTTGGCCAGCAAGGTTTTACCGGTACCCGGAGGACCGACCATCAATACGCCGCGAGGAATACGACCACCCAGGCGCTGGAACTTGCCCGGATCACGCAGGAACTCAACCAGCTCGCCGACTTCTTCCTTGGCTTCGTCGCAACCGGCAACGTCAGCCAGAGTGGTTTTCACCTGATCTTCGGACAGCAGACGCGCCTTGCTTTTGCCAAAGCTCATCGGCCCGCCCTTGCCGCCGGCACCGCCCTGCATCTGGCGCATGAAGAACATGAACACCGCGATGATCACCAGGATCGGGAAGCTGGCCACCAGGAGTTGAGTCCAGATGCTTTGCTGCTCAGGTTGCTTGCCTTCGACCACAACATGGTTGTCGACCAGGTCGCCGATCAGGCCATTGTCCTGGATCGCCGGACGAATGGTCTTGAAGCTGTCGCCATCATTGCGCTTGCCGGTAATTACATAGCCGTCAACGGCTACGCGCTCGACCTTGCCATCCTTGACCTGCTGGATGAAGTCGGAATAGTTGAGGGTCTGCGGCTCGTTAGGGCTGGAGAAGTTGTTCATCACCGTCACGAGGACTGCCGCGATGATCAACCACAGGATCAGATTCTTTGCCATATCGTTCAATAAACTACCCTCTGAAGCAAGCTCCGCTACTGGCGCGCGCTTCGCATGATATTCACCGGCCTAACTTACTACATTACCTACAACTCTGGCAGGCGCCGTCTGTAACCCTTTGTGAAACACTTTCTACACAATATTCGCTTATGCACGCGGGGCAAAATACGAAAAACCTATCGCCCCGGCAAAAAACCTCGTTTTACTCGTTACCACCGCGGTAACCCCAAGCCAGCATATATTGCTCGCGGGAGCTGCCTCGGGAAGAATCCGGCTTGATCATCTGGATCTTGTCGAATTTCTTGCGAGCATCCTTCAGGTAGACATCAAACCCTTCACCCTGAAAAATCTTGATCACGAAATTGCCACCCGGTTTGAGTATCCGCTCCGCCAGATCAAGCGCCAGCTCACAAAGGAACATGGCTTTGGGCATGTCCACTTCAGGCGTACCACTCATATTGGGGGCCATATCGGAAATCACAAGGTCAACCTGCGAATTACCCACCGCTTCAAGGATCCGCGCGAGCACTTCGTCCTCGGTGAAGTCACCCTGGATGAAAGTCACGTCCGGGATGCTGTCCATTTCCAGGATGTCCGAGGCGATCAGACGCCCCTGGCCTCCGATCAGCCGACTGGTGACCTGCGACCAGCCGCCGGGCGCCGCGCCCAGATCGACAACGCTCATGCCGGAACGGATCAGCTTGTATTTCTCCTGGATCTCCAGAAGCTTGTAACTCGCACGCGAGCGGTAGCCATCCTTCTGCGCCTGCTTCACATAAGGATCGTTGACATGTCGTTTCAGCCAACCAAGGCTTGTCTTGGAACGCGCCATTGGGCACCTCGATGATAAGGGTCGTGATTAATTGGGCGGATCCACGAACCCTCGGGTAAAATGGCCGCCATTTTACAGAATCCAGACGAAAGGGTCAGATTATGCCGCTCACTCCAGAGCAGAAGAAACAGTACAAATCCATTGGCCACCACCTGAAGCCGGTTTTGACGGTGGCGGACAACGGTCTGACTGAAGGTGTATTAGCCGAACTCGAACGCGCACTGGCGGATCACGAGCTGATCAAGATCAAGCTCAATATCCTCGATCGCGAGTCGCGCCTGGCGCACATTGCAGAACTGTGCAAGGTCGGCAAAGCGGACCTGGTGCAGGTCATCGGCAAGATGGCACTGGTTTACCGCAAGAACTTCAGCGTCAACAAGCAGCTGTCGAACGTTCATCGCTTCAAGTGATGACAAGGGTCAAGGGTGTGCTTCGCGCACCCTGCCACTCCATCCCGGCAGCGGTTGCAACACCAGCACCAGACCGGAAAAGCCCAGCACCAGAAAACTGAATTCCTGCCAGCGCTGCGCTTGCGGCCAGCCGACATGCACGGCGACAAACATCGCACACGCAAACAACGCCATCAGCAACACCTGCCCGCGAAAATCCCGCCATAGACTGGCAAGGCCATCGGCCTGTACCAGCACCAAAGCCTGAAAAATCACGCATGCGGCGGCAAAACCCACCACCGGCATTTCGAACGCATCGGCAATCTCATCGATCAGCAACGGGGCCAGGCCAATCTTGCCCAACACCGGTCGCAAACCGAGATGAATCAACCAGTAGCCGCCAACCCACAACATCTGGGTCAGCTGCCAAAGCATGGCGCCCGCACGTAGCGGGCGCCTGCCTTCAGATGTGACGGACTTCGACAATCTCGTACTCGATAACGCCACTCGGCGTTTTCACGGCAACCACATCACCCTCTTCCTTGCCGATCAAGGCACGGGCCAAAGGCGAGCCGACCGAAATCTTGCCGAGTTTGAAGTCAGCCTCATCCTCACCCACGATGTGGTAAGTGACGCTCTCATCAGTCTCGACGTTGGCGATTTCGACGGTGGTACCGAAGATCACTTTGCCGGTGTGCGGGATAGTCGTGACATCGATGATGACCTGATTCTGGATCCGGCCTTCGATGTCACGAATCCGCGCCTCGACCATGCCTTGCTGTTCGCGGGCGGCATGGTATTCAGCGTTTTCCTTCAGGTCACCCAACTCGCGAGCCGTACCGATATCCTGGCTGAGCTTCGGACGAACGACCTTGGTCAGGTGAGCGTGTTCTTCTTCCAGGGCTTTCGCGCCCTGGACGGTCATTGGGTATTTGATCATGCCTTCAATCCTGCGTGTAGATCCTGCAAGCGGCGTACGGTCTTCTCGGGACCGAACTTCAGAGCTTCACAGATAGCCTCGCCCGCAGCAATGGTGGTGGTGCAGTAGATCTTGTGCTGCAGGGCATTACGACGAATGGAGTAGGAATCAGCGATCGACTGACGGCCTTCGGTGGTGTTGATGATCAGGGTGACTTCGTCATTCTTGATCATGTCGACCACGTGCGGACGACCCTCGGTCACCTTGTTCACACGACGCACTTTCAGGCCTGCGGCTTCGATCAGCTTGGCAGTGCCGGCAGTCGCGACCACTTCGAAGCCCAAGTTGATCAGATCACGGGCCACGCCTGCAACCAGCGGCTTGTCGTCGTCACGCACGCTGATGAACGCGGTGCCGCCGGTCGGCAGCACTTCGCTCGCGCCCATCTGGGCCTTGGCGAACGCTTCACCGAAGGTGTCGCCGACGCCCATCACTTCACCGGTGGACTTCATCTCTGGGCCGAGGATCGGGTCAACGCCAGGGAATTTGGCGAACGGGAACACCGCCTCCTTCACGCTGTAGAAGTTCGGGATGATTTCCTTGGTGAAGCCAATTTCCTTCAGAGTCTTACCGGCCATCACGCGAGCAGCGATCATCGCCAGAGAGACACCGATGCACTTGGACACGAACGGTACGGTACGCGAAGCGCGCGGGTTGACTTCGATGACGTAGATGTCTTCGCCCTGCAGCGCCAGTTGCACGTTCATCAGGCCGACAACGCCCAGTTCCAGGGCCATTTTCTTGACCTGTTCGCGCATCTCGTCCTGGATGTGTGCCGGCAGCGAGTACGGCGGCAGCGAGCACGCGGAGTCACCGGAGTGAACGCCCGCTTGTTCGATGTGCTGCATGATCGCGCCGATCACCACGTTTTTACCGTCGCAGACCGCATCCACGTCCATTTCGATGGCGCAGTTGAGGAAGTGGTCGAGCAGCACCGGGCTGTCGTTGGACACTTGCACCGCATCACGCAGGTAGCGCTTGAGTTCGTCTTCCTTGTAAACGATTTCCATCGCGCGGCCGCCCAATACGTAGGACGGGCGCACCACCAGCGGATAACCGATTTTCGCGGCAGCGCGAACGGCTTCGTCTTCGCTGCGCACGGTGGCGTTTGGCGGCTGACGCAGGTTCAGGCGCTCAACCATTTGCTGGAAGCGCTCACGGTCTTCGGCACGGTCGATGGCATCAGGACTGGTACCGATGATCGGCACGCCAGCGGCTTCCAGGGCACGCGCCAGTTTCAGCGGAGTCTGGCCGCCGTACTGGACGATCACGCCTTTCGGCTTCTCGACGCGGCAGATTTCCAGCACGTCTTCCAGGGTTACCGGCTCGAAGTACAGACGGTCGGACGTGTCGTAGTCGGTGGAAACGGTTTCCGGGTTGCAGTTGACCATGATGGTTTCGTAGCCGTCTTCGCGCAGTGCGAGGGCGGCATGTACGCAGCAGTAGTCGAACTCGATGCCCTGGCCGATACGGTTCGGACCGCCACCCAGAATCATGATCTTGTCGCGACCGGACGGCGCGGCTTCGCACTCTTCCTCGTACGTCGAGTACAGGTAAGCGGTGTCGGTGGCGAACTCGGCGGCGCAGGTATCAACGCGCTTGTAGACCGGGAACACTTCCAGTTTTTGACGATGAGTACGCAGGTTCTTCTCGGTCACACCCAGCAGTTTGGCCAGACGCTGATCGGAGAAGCCTTTGCGCTTGAGCTTGAACATCAGGTCGCGGTCGATGGCGGACAGACCGAGGGTCTTGACCTTCTCTTCGTCCTTGATCAGATCTTCGATCTGCACCAGGAACCACGGATCGATCATGTTCATGCCGAAGATGTCTTCGACGGTCATGCCGGCGCGGAATGCGTCCGCCACGTACCAGATACGCTCGGCGCCCGGCACGGTCAGCTCGCGCTTGAGGATGCTCATGCTTTCCGGATTGCTCAGGTCGAGCTTCTCGTCCAGACCGCAAACGCCGACTTCCAGACCGCGCAGGGCTTTCTGCAGGGATTCCTGGAAGGTGCGGCCGATGGCCATGACTTCACCGACCGACTTCATTTGAGTGGTCAGACGGGCGTCAGCGTTGGCGAATTTCTCAAAGGCGAAACGTGGCAGCTTGGTCACGACGTAGTCGATCGACGGTTCGAAGGACGCAGGAGTCTTGCCGCCGGTGATGTCGTTCGACAGTTCGTCGAGGGTGTAGCCCACAGCCAGCTTGGCCGCGACCTTGGCGATCGGGAAACCGGTGGCTTTCGAAGCCAGTGCCGAAGAACGCGACACACGCGGGTTCATCTCGATCACGACCATGCGGCCGGTGTCCGGGCAGATACCGAACTGCACGTTGGAACCGCCGGTCTCGACGCCGATCTCGCGCAGTACCGCCAGCGAGGCGTTACGCAGGATCTGGTATTCCTTGTCGGTCAGGGTCTGTGCCGGAGCAACGGTGATCGAGTCACCGGTGTGCACGCCCATCGGATCGAAGTTCTCGATCGAGCAGACGATGATGCAGTTGTCCTTTTTGTCACGGACAACTTCCATCTCATATTCTTTCCAGCCGATCAGCGACTCGTCGATCAGCAGTTCCTTGGTCGGCGACAGGTCCAGACCGCGGGCGCAGATTTCTTCGAACTCTTCACGGTTATACGCGATACCGCCACCGGTGCCGCCCATGGTGAAGGACGGACGGATGATGCACGGGAAGCCCAGACGCTCAAGGACGGCGTTGGCTTCTTCCATGCTGTGGGCGATACCGGAACGCGGGCATTCCAGGCCGATGGATTTCATGGCCTTGTCGAAACGCGAACGGTCTTCAGCCTTGTCGATGGTGTCGGCATTGGCGCCGATCATTTCCACGCCGAATTTTTCCAGAACGCCTTCGCGCTCCAGGTCCAGGGCGCAGTTCAGTGCAGTCTGGCCGCCCATGGTTGGCAGCACCGCATCCGGACGCTCTTTTTCGATGATCTTGGCCACGGTCTGCCACTTGATCGGCTCGATGTACGTGGCGTCGGCCATGTCCGGGTCGGTCATGATGGTGGCCGGGTTGGAGTTCACCAGGATGACGAGGTAACCCTCTTCGCGCAGGGCTTTGCAGGCCTGGGCGCCGGAGTAGTCGAATTCGCAGGCCTGGCCGATAACGATCGGGCCAGCGCCGAGAATCAGGATGCTTTTAATGTCTGTACGTTTTGGCATGGGTTTGTCACTCAAATCCGCAGGTCAGTCGGCAAGCCGTCTTGATCGATTTCTGAAGCCCTGAGGGGCGCCACCGATGTCGGGGCCGCCCTCGAGGGCTTCTCGCTACAGTCTCAAGGCGAACGCTTAGCGTCGCTTGGCCATCTCGTTGATGAAGCGGTCGAACAGGGGCGCCACATCGTTCGGCCCCGGGCTCGCTTCAGGGTGGCCCTGGAAGCTGAACGCGCTCTTGTCGGTGCGCTCGATGCCTTGCAGGGTGCCGTCGAACAGCGATTTGTGGATCGCACGCACATTGGCCGGCAGGGTCGCTTCGTCAACTGCAAAACCGTGGTTCTGGCTGGTGATCATCACGACGCCAGTGTCCAGATCCTGTACCGGGTGGTTGGCACCGTGGTGGCCGTGGCCCATTTTCAGGGTCTTGGCGCCAGAGGCCAGAGCCAGCAGCTGGTGACCGAGGCAGATGCCGAAGACCGGAATTTCGGTTTCCAGCACTTCCTTGATCGCCTTGATCGCGTAGTCGCAAGGCTCCGGATCACCAGGGCCGTTGGACAGGAACACGCCGTCCGGCTTGAGCGCCAGTACGTCGGCCGCCGGGGTTTGTGCCGGCACCACGGTGACGCGGCAGCCGCGCTCGACCAGCATGCGCAGGATGTTCAGTTTGACGCCGTAGTCGTAGGCAACCACGTGGTATGGCAGCTCGGACGCTTCGATGGTCGCGTGGCTATCGGTCTTCAAGTCCCAGACAGTCGAGCGCCATTCGTACTTTTCCTTGGTGCTGACGACTTTGGCCAGATCCATGCCCTTCAGGCCTGGGAAGCCTTGCGCCGCGGCGATGGCCGCCTCTTCGGAGATGTTGTCGCCGGCCATGATGCAGCCGTTCTGAGCGCCTTTTTCACGCAGGATGCGAGTCAGGCGACGGGTGTCGATACCGGCGATTGCCACAACGTTGTTGGCTTTCAGGTAGTCGGACAGGGACATCGTGTTACGCCAGTTGCTCGCTACCAGCGGCAGGTCACGGATAACCAGACCAGCGGACCATACGCGGTCGGACTCGGCATCTTCCGGCGTGGTGCCGGTGTTGCCGATGTGCGGATAAGTCAGGGTAACGATCTGTTGGGCGTAGGAAGGATCGGTAAGGATTTCCTGATAGCCGGTCATTGCGGTGTTGAACACCACCTCACCAACGGTTTGACCGTCGGCTCCAATGGCTTCGCCGCGAAAAATGCTGCCATCAGCAAGGGCGAGTATGGCTGGCTTAGTCAAGAAGACCTCCCGTAAATAACGCATGAAAGGGCAATCGCAGGTTGTAAAAAAGCGGAGTGACGTATGGACACGTCACCCCGCTTCTTCACTGAATTATTCTGCGCGCTTTTAGTGGACACACTAAAGCTGTAGCTTACAGAAAAAGGCTTTTTTGGTCCACCGCTAAAGAGCCTAAAAGGCCGGAGAATGCGACAGGCCGTCGCGCGGTGTAGAAAAACCAGCGCAAACCGGGCGTTTGCGCTGGGTGAAACAGTCAATCAATGCAGGTCGAGCACATCCTGCATGTCATACAGACCCGGCTCGCGAGCATCCAGCCACAACGCCGCACGCACCGCACCCTTGGCGAATGTCATGCGACTGGAAGCCTTATGCGTGATCTCCAGACGCTCACCTTCGCAGGCAAACAGCACGGTGTGATCACCGACCACATCACCGCCGCGAACGGTGGCGAAACCGATGGTTTCCCGCTCGCGCGCACCGGTGTGGCCTTCACGGCCATAGACCGCGACTTTCTGCAGATCACGATCCAGCGCATCGGCGATCACCTCACCCATGCGCAGCGCCGTGCCCGAAGGCGCATCAATCTTGTGCCGGTGATGCGCTTCGATGATTTCGATGTCGGCATCATCGCCCAGCACCCGGGCGGTCATTTCGAGCAGCTTCAGCGACAGATTGACCCCGACACTGAAGTTGGCCGCGAACACGATCGGAATATCCTTGCCCGCCTCGGCCAGCAGCTGCTTCTGCGCAGCGTCGAGCCCGGTGGTGCCGATGACCATGGCCTTGCCGGCCTTGCGACAGAAGGCGAGGTTTTTCAGCATCACTTCCGGCAGGGTGAAATCGATCAGCACATCGAACTCTTCAGCCACCGACTCAAGATTGCCGGACAATGGCACGCCGATGCGACCCAGCGAAGCCAGCTCACCGGCATCCACCCCGATCAGCGTACTGCCGGGACGAACGATCGCCGCGGTCAGGCCGGTCAACGGCGCGCGCTGCTGCACGGCCTCGACCAGAATCTTGCCCATGCGCCCGGCGGCGCCCATCACAGCTATACGTCGCATGCCGACTCCTTACAGATCGCCGAATAAGCGCTTCACACCATCGAACCAACCGGTGGTTTTTGGCGAATGGCTGTTGTCATCCGCCAGCGAGCTGCGGAACTCTTCGAGCAATTCGCGCTGACGACGGTTCAGATTGACCGGGGTCTCGACCGCTACACGGCACATCAAGTCGCCCGCACCACCGCCCCGCACCGGCGCCACGCCTTTGCCGCGTACGCGGAACTGCTTGCCGGTCTGGGTGCCTTCAGGGATTTTCAGTTTGACGCGACCGTCGAGGGTCGGGATTTCCAGTTCGCCGCCGAGCGCCGCATCAACGAAGCTGATCGGCACTTCGCAGAACAGGTGTTTGCCATCGCGCTGGAATATGTCGTGCTCGCGCACGTTGATCACCACGTACAGGTCGCCAGTCGGGCCACCTTGAGTACCCGCTTCGCCTTCGCCGGACAGACGAATGCGGTCGCCGGTATCAACGCCTGCCGGCACTTTGACCGACAGGGTCTTGTACTCTTCAACGCGACCGTCGCCGTGGCAGGAATCGCACGGATCGGAAATGATCTTGCCCTGGCCATGGCAACGCGGACAGGTCTGCTGCACCGAAAAGAAGCCTTGCTGCATGCGCACCTGACCGATGCCGCCGCAGGTCGGGCAGGTCGAGGGCGACGAGCCTTTCTTCGCGCCGGAACCATCGCATGGCTTGCAATTGACCAGTGTCGGAACGCGGATATTCACGGTAGTGCCGCGCACCGCTTCTTCCAGATTCAGCTCCAGGGTGTAGCGCAGATCGCTGCCACGCTGGGCGCCGCCACGGGAACCGCCGCGACCGCCACCGAAGAAGTCACTGAAGACATCGCCAAAGATGTCCGAGAAATTCTGCCCGCCGAAACCGGCGCCACCGCCACCCATGCTTGGGTCGACGCCAGCATGACCGTACTGGTCGTACGCCGCGCGCTTGCTCGAATCGGACAATACTTCGTAGGCCTCGTTGGCCTCTTTGAACAGTTCTTCCGACGCTTTGTCATCGGGATTACGATCCGGGTGATGCTTCATCGCCAGACGACGATAGGCCTTCTTCAGGTCTGCATCGCTTGAACCACGCTCAACACCCAATACTTCGTAATAGTCACGCTTTGCCATAATTCTTTTGCACTCTTGAGGACGTCCGGCAAACCCCTCCTGAGGATGGCCAAACTCGTTGAGCCCCAATACAGGCCCGGACCCAACTCACGTCAATTCAACGATCCTGGTCTTTGTTTCATTTGGTACTTGCGGCGCGAAAAGCAGGAGCATTCCCGGCCATACCAGCAGCAGGCGAACCTTGTCGCATGCTGTAAAAATTCGTGTATTCCAGATACGCCAACGCGGGAGCAAGCTCCCGCGCGGCGACATCCTACCAGTCACCGCCGCAAGGCAGTCAACCGGCCGACCAACAACTTACTTGTGGTCTTTGACTTCTTCGAACTCGGCATCGACAACATCGTCAGCCTTTTCAGCTTTCTCGTCGTGCGGTGCCGCGCCTTCAGCAGGCTGAGCCTGTTCGGCGTACATCTTCTGAGCAACCGGAGCCGAGACTTTCGACAGCTCTTCGATCTTCGCTTCGATGGCAGCCTTGTCGTCGCCTTTCACAGCGGCTTCCAGTGCAACCACGGCAGCTTCGATCGCGGTCTTCTCTTCAGCGCTGACCTTGTCGCCCGCTTCGGTAACCATTTTGCGAGTCGAGTGAACCAGTGCATCACCCTTGTTACGGGATTCAGCCAGCTCAGCAAACTTGCGGTCTTCCTCGGCGTTCAGCTCGGCATCGCGAACCATCTTCTGAATTTCTTCATCCGACAGACCGGAGTTGGCCTTGATGGTGATCTTCTGCTCTTTACCGGTCGCCTTGTCTTTCGCGCCGACGTGCAGGATGCCGTTGGCGTCGATGTCGAAGGTCACTTCGATCTGCGGCACGCCACGTGGAGCGGGTGGAATGTCGGCCAGGTCGAACTTGCCCAGAGACTTGTTCTGTGCGGCTTGCTTACGCTCACCTTGCAGAACGTGAATGGTCACAGCGCCCTGGTTGTCATCGGCAGTCGAGAACACTTGCGATTTCTTGGTAGGAATCGTGGTGTTTTTCTCGATCAGCGCGGTCATCACGCCACCCATGGTTTCGATACCCAGGGTCAGCGGGCTGACGTCGAGCAGCAGAACGTCTTTCACGTCACCGGCCAGAACGGCGCCCTGAATCGCAGCACCCATTGCAACCGCTTCGTCCGGGTTCACGTCTTTACGTGCTTCTTTACCGAAGAAATCAGTAACCAGCTTCTGTACCAGCGGCATACGGGTCTGACCGCCGACCAGAATCACGTCGTTGATCGCGCCAACGTCGATACCGGCGTCTTTCATGGCGATACGGCAAGGTTCGATGGTGCGCTGAACCAGGTCTTCAACCAGTGCTTCGAGCTTGGCACGCGAAATCTTCACGTTCAGGTGCTTAGGACCGGTAGCGTCTGCAGTGATGTACGGCAGGTTGACGTCGGTCGACTGAGCGGACGACAGCTCGATCTTGGCTTTCTCAGCGGCTTCTTTCAGGCGCTGCATGGCCAGCGGGTCACCTTTGAGGTTCATGCCGCTTTCTTTCTTGAATTCGTCAACGAGGTAGTCGATCAGACGAATGTCGAAGTCTTCACCGCCGAGGAAGGTGTCACCGTTGGTGGCCAACACTTCGAACTGGTGCTCGCCGTCAACTTCAGCGATCTCGATCACGGAAACGTCGAAAGTACCGCCACCCAGGTCATAAACGATCACGGTGTGATCGCCCTTGGCCTTGTCCATACCGTAAGCCAGAGCCGCTGCGGTTGGTTCGTTGATGATACGTTTAACGTCCAGACCGGCGATGCGGCCGGCGTCTTTGGTCGCCTGACGCTGGCTGTCGTTGAAGTAGGCCGGAACGGTGATTACCGCTTCGGTCACAGGCTCGCCGAGGTAGTCTTCGGCGGTCTTCTTCATCTTCTTCAGGATTTCAGCCGAGATTTGTGGCGGCGCCATTTTCTGGCCGTTCACTTCAACCCAGGCGTCGCCGTTGTCAGCCTTGGCGATTTTGTACGGGACCATCTTGATGTCTTTCTGTACGACTTCTTCGTCGAACTTGCGACCGATCAGACGCTTCACCGCGTACAGGGTGTTGTGCGGATTGGTCACTGCCTGACGCTTGGCCGACTGACCAACGAGGATTTCACCATCGTTGGCGTAAGCGATGATCGACGGCGTGGTACGCGCGCCTTCGGCGTTTTCGATAACTTTGGCTACGCCGTTTTCCAGCACGGAGACGCAGGAGTTGGTAGTCCCCAGGTCGATACCGATAATTTTGCCCATGTTCACTCTCCCGAAACTTTGGATTTTGTTGCCGCAGCAGTGGTGGCTAACTGCGGTAATACTTAAACGCTTGACTTCTAAATGGGGGCCTTGCGGCTAATTTCAAGCCTTCTCGTCAATCGAAGGCGAAATTGGCGCCGGCGCCTTGCTGACCACAACCATGGCCGGACGCAACAGGCGACCATTGAGCTGGTAGCCCTTCTGGAACACCTTCAGAACGCTGTTCGGTTCGACGTCGGCGCTTTCCTGCATGGCCATCGCCTGATGGTGAACGGCGTTGAACGGTTCGCCATGCGGATCGATCGCTTCAAGCTGATAACGCTTGAGGGTGTCGTGGAACATTTTCAGGGTCAGCTCGATGCCTTCGCGCATCGGGCGGATGCTTTCGTCGTCCGGACTCGACAGCTCGAGGCCGCGCTCCAGGCTGTCGACGATCGGCAGCAGGTCACCGGCGAATTTTTCCAGCGCAAACTTGTGCGCCTTCTCGACATCCTGCTCGGCACGGCGGCGGACGTTCTGCAGATCGGCAGCTACGCGCAGCGACTGATCCTGCGCGGCGGCCAACTGCTCTTCGAGCACTTGTACACGGGTCGCCAGGTCGTCACCCGAAGTCTCGGGCGCCTGATTGGCTTCTGGATTTTGCGTATCTACTGTCTGTTCGTCAGCCATAGAATTCTCCTTTCAATTACGTCCGCGAGCTGTACTCGCGCTTCTGCCCCGATATATGGGGCCGCAAAATCAGGCTTCAAGGGCCTGCAATGATTAACCCTACAAAAAAGTGCTGCATTGTCATTCCCGCTCGGACTAAGCATTTGATCGGATCAAGCAAATCGAGCTAAGCGAGGGCATTGTCAGGCCGAAACAAAACACTGTATAAATAACCAGACCTAAAGCCTGGGAGCGGCCTTTATGCTGGTGCACCTGTCCGTACACAACTACGCCATCGTTGAACATCTCGATCTCGAACTCGATCGCGGGATGAGCGTGATCACAGGGGAAACCGGCGCCGGCAAGTCGATCATGCTCGACGCGCTGGGCCTGACCCTCGGCGATCGCGCCGACAGCGGTGTGGTCCGCCCGGGCGCCGACAAGGCCGACATTCTCGCCACCTTCGATCTGGTCGACATCCCTGAAGCCCATGCCTGGCTGGCCGAGCGCGATCTCGAAAATGACGGCCCGTGCATTCTGCGTCGGGTGATCACCGCCGAAGGCCGTTCGCGCGGCTATATCAATGGCACGCCCTGCCCGCTCGGCGATCTCAAGGCTCTCGGTGAACTGCTGATCGATATCCACAGTCAGCACGAACACCAGTCCCTGCTGAAAACCGATACCCATCGCCGCCTGCTCGACGAATACGCCGGCGCTACCGATCTGGCCCGTCAGGTGCAACTGGCCGCGCAGCGCTGGCGCCAGACCCGCCAGGAACTGGAGCGCCTCTCCAACTCCGGCGACGAACAACGCGCGCGTCACCAACTGCTCAGCTACCAGCTCGAAGAACTGGAAAACCTCGGCCTCGGCGAAAACGAGCTGGAACAGCTGGAGCAGGAACACAAAAACCTGACCAACGCCGAAACCCTGCTCGGCATTTGCCGACAGGTGGTCGAGCAGTGCAGCGAAAGCGATTCCGGCAACGTACTGAACGCACTGACCGCCAGCCTCAATCGCCTGTCGAGCGTGAACAACTCGGTTGGCGCACTGGGCGAAGCCAGCAGCCTGCTGACCAGCGCGCAGATCCAGGTCGAAGAAGCCGTGGGCGAACTCAACCGCTTCCTCGACAACTTCGATGCCGACCCGGCGCGCCTGCAATATCTGGAAGAACGCCTCGACGCGATTTACACCCTGGCCCGCAAACACCGGATCCAGCCAACCGAAGTCGCCGAGATGCAGCAGAAGTTGCTGGATGAAATCGAAACCCTCAACGCCAATGACGAATCCATCGAGCGCCTGGGTGAAGAACTGGCTTCCTACGCGCGCCATTATCAAGAGAAGGCCCGAGAGCTGAGCGACTTGCGTCACCAGGCCGCCGGCAGCCTTGCCAGCGCCGTGGAACAGGAAATCCAGCGCCTGGGCATGCCGGGCGGGCGCTTCACCATCGAATTGCGCGCCAACAGCAGCGACGAATTGCTGCCCAATGGCCTGGAACAAGTCGAACTGCTGGTCAGCGCCAACCCCGGCCAGCCACTGAAGGCATTGGCCAAAGTGGCCTCCGGTGGCGAGCTGTCGCGGATCAGCCTTGCGATTCAGGTGATCACCGCGCAGACCTCACGGGTGCCGACGCTGGTATTCGACGAAGTGGACGTGGGCATCGGCGGGCCGACTGCCGAAATCGTCGGCCAGTTGTTGCGGCGACTTGGCGATCGCGGGCAGGTGCTGACCGTGACGCACTTGCCGCAAGTGGCGGCGCAGGGACATCAGCATCTGTTCGTGCACAAGGTGCGTGGTGAGCAGGCGACTCACACCGCCGTGTCTAAGCTGAGCAAGAACGACCGTATAGAAGAAGTGGCGCGGATGCTGGGTGGCATCGACCTGACCAAAGAGTCTTTGGCTCACGCGAAAAAAATGGTGGTCACCGCAAAAGTTTAAGAGCAGCAGAAAGCACGAAGGCGACCCTTGGGTCGCCTTCGTTCGTTTCGCGAACCTGAAATTCGCGCGACATGCTTACTTTTTCTTGCGTACGTACAGCACCAGATTGTGATCTACCAGATCAACACCGTGCTCCTCGGCAATTGCCTTCTGGAGCTTTTCGATTTCCGGACTGACGAATTCGACGACTTCACCGGTTTCCACGTTGACCATGTGGTCGTGGTGGCCACCGTCGGCCAGTTCGAATACCGCGTGGCCACCGTCGAAGTTGTGACGGACCACGAGGCCAGCGGCTTCGAACTGGGTCAGAACACGGTAAACCGTGGCCAGACCGACGTCCTCGCCCGCTTCCATCAACGCCTTGTAGACGTCTTCGGCACTCATGTGACGCTGCTCGGTAGAGTCGAGCATTTGCAGGATCTTGACCCGTGGCAGGGTCACTTTGAGGCCGGCTTTGCGTAGTTCGCTATTTTCAACCATGGTCAGCTTTCTCGCGATGCTGCTTCGCAGCTTCTCTTAATGCGGGTATGATCGGCGTTTACGTTGTCCCAGCCAAGATAGTGGAAGTCGCCCACCGATGCAAAACACCAAGCTCTTGCTAACCAGTTTCACCTTTGTGGGACTGCTCGCACTCGCCGGTTGTTCATTCCCCGGGGTTTACAAAATCGACATCCAGCAGGGCAATGTCGTCACGCAGGACATGATAGACCAGTTACGCCCGGGAATGACCCGTCGGCAAGTACGGTTTATCATGGGTAACCCTCTGCTGACCGACACGTTCCATGCCGATCGCTGGGATTATCTGTACAGCCTGCAACCTGGTGGCGGTGAACGCCAGCAGGAGCGCGTGAGTGTTAACTTCAACTCCAACGACCAGCTTGTCAGCCTGTCCGGTGACTTCATGCCGGGCGTAAGCCGTGACGAAGCCATTCTCGGCAAGGACAGTGGCACCAGCGTGACCGCCCCTGCTGAAAACGCCGAGAAGCCGAAACCGGAAGAACCAGCCAAACCAGGCTCCTTGCTGGATTCGATCCAGAAGGACGTGGACGGTGTTGAAACCGTTCCGGTTCCGACGCCTGAACCGCTGGACACCTCGCCGCAGTAATGTGCGAGGCAATAAAAAACCCGGAATTTCCGGGTTTTTTATTGCCTGCGATTTGCTCAGCCTACTGATTTCGCGCCTTGGCTTCGGCAGCCTTGGCCGCCCGCAAGCGCCGAACCTCTTTCGGATCCGCCAGTAACGGCCGGTAAATCTCGATGCGATCCCCCGCCTGAATCAGGCGAACCTGCGGATCAGCCACCACCTTGCCGAAAATCCCCAGCGGACAATCACTCAGATCCAGCTCCGGAAATTCATCGCCAATACCTGACTTGAGCACCGCCTCACGCATTGTTGTCCCCTGAGGGACGCGCAAAGTGCGCAGAACCTGACGATCCACGGCGGCATACACCACCTCAATCTCGATCACCGGCTCAACCATGCATCTGCTTGGCACGCTGGCAGAACGCATCCACCAACGTATTCGCCGCCTGATTGAACAGCGGACCGAGTGTCGCGCGCACCAGCGGGCCGGCGTAGTCGAACGACAGGTCGAGACTGATCTTGCAGGCCTTCTCGTTCAATGCCTTGAACACCCAGACACCATGCAACTGATTGAACGGACCTTCTTCCAGGTTCATCTCGATCGATTGCCCCGGCACCAGCGTATTGCGCGTGACGAAGTGCTGACTGAGGCCGCCCTTGGCCACGCCAACGCTGGCGCGCATGTGCTCGGGCGAGCTCTCCAGTACCTCGGCGGACGAGCACCACGGCAGGAATTCCGGGTAACGCGCTACGTCGTTGACCAGGTCGTAGAGGAATTGCGCCGGGTATGGCAGCAACGCCGAACGTTGAATATGTGTCGTCATGTAAGCGTTACTTCCAGAGCTGAGCGGCAAACACTACAAGAATGCCGATAGGCGCCACGTAGCGCATCAAAAACAAGGACAGGGCAAACAGTGCCGGGTTACGAATCGACAACTCGTCACGCACCGCCTCGCGCCCCATCACCCAACCGGCAAACAGCACGAAGCACAGGCCACCGAGCGGCAACATGATCCGCGAGGTGAAGAAATCGATCACGCCGAAGAAGTCCAGACCGCCCGCCGCCCCCCATTGGTAGAGGTGGAACAGGCCGCCATCGTTCACGAAAAATTTGGCTTCCTTCCAGATATTGAAGGAGAAAACCGTACCCAGACCAACGAACCAGCAGATGAATGCCAGCCAGAAAGTCACCCAGCCACGGCTGATTTTCGTGCGCTCAACCAGATAGGCAACCATCGGTTCGAGCAGGGAAATCGCCGAGCTCCAGGCGGCAATCGCCACCAGCACAAAGAACACCACGCCCATCAACTGGCCGAAAACCACGTTACCAAAGGCAAATGGCAGACTGACGAACATCAGGCCGGGGCCTTCGCTAGGGTTCAAACCACCGGCGAACACAATCGGAAACAATGCCAGACCGGCTACCAGCGACACGAAGGTGTCGAGCAGTGCCACACCGACCACCGTGCCGGACAGCGAGGCTTCCTTGGTCATGTAAGCGCCGTAGATCATGATCGAGCCGACGCCCACGCTCAGGGAAAAGAACGCATGGCCCATGGCGGGCAGCAAGCCGTCGAGGACTTTTTCCGGGTGGAAATCGAACATGAAATGCACGCCTTCCATGAAATGCCCGGTGGTCATGCTGTAACCCAGCAACACCAGCACCATCACGAACAGCAGCGGCATCATGATCCGCAGACTGCGCTCAAGCCCGGCAACCACGCCTTTGGCGATCACCACGGCCGACAACAGCATGAAAACTGTGTGCCAAAGTGTCAGGCGCCAGGGATCGGAGATGACATTGCCGAAATAAGCGCCAACCTGCTCCGCCGTAGCGCCCTGGAAGTCGCCGCGCCCCATGTCGATGATGTAATCCAGCGACCAGCCGCCAACCACACTATAGAAAGACAGGATCAGCAGCGCCGTGATCATCCCGGCAAATGCGCCCCACGACCACTTGCCCGAATGCCCGGCTTCCAGTGCCAGCACCTTCAGGGCGTTCGCCGGACTCTGCCGTGCGCGGCGGCCGATCAGGGTTTCGGCCAGCATGACCGGGATTCCGATCAGGGCGATACAGGCCAGAAACATCAGCACGAAGGCACCGCCACCGTAGACCCCGACCATGTAGGGGAATTTCCAGATACTGCCCAGTCCCACGGCCGAACCGGTCGCGGCGAATATGAAAACCCAGCGGCTAGCCCAACTGCCGTGGACAGAAACCTTGTCTGTCGACATTGAATATCACGCCCAAGCGTTAGAAAAAGAGGCCGCATTGTCCGGGATTCACTCAACGTGCTCAAGCACACAGCATCACCGTAGCCGAGGACCGTTTATCTCCATATAATGCCGCCCCTATGGCTAAACAGAAGAAACACCCAACAGGGACCATCGCGCAGAACAAAAAGGCGCGACACGATTACTTCATCGAACATCGTTTCGAGGCTGGTCTGGTCCTGGCCGGCTGGGAAGTAAAAAGTCTGCGGGCAAGCAAGCTGCAACTGGTCGACAGTTACGTGCTGCTCAAGGATGGCGAAGCCTGGCTCCTCGGCAGTCACATCACACCGTTGATGACCGCCAGCACCCACGTCATCGCCGACCCGACCCGCACCCGCAAACTGCTGCTCAACAAGCGCGAGCTGGAAAAACTCGCCGCTGCCGTGCAACAGAAAGGCTACGCCTGCGTGTGCCTGTCCTTCTACTGGAGCAAGCACATGGTCAAGTGCGAGATCGCTCTGGGCAAAGGCAAGAAGGAATACGACAAGCGTGACACCGAGCGCGAACGTGACGCCGGTCGCGAGTTGCAGCGCGCCGTGCGCAACAAGGGCAAGGAAGAGTAATTTCTTCTGCCTGACCCTGTGGCGAGGGAGCTTGCTCCCGCTGGGGCGCGAAGCGGCCCTCGCTTTACAGGTAGTGGCGAGAGCCAAGGCGCCTGCTGCGCATGCGAGCGGGAGCAAGCTCCCTCGCCACAATTAAACTGCCGTCACATTCCTTTACGCCGCTCCGCCCGAGCCATGCGCTGAACCTCCTGCCGCACCTCTTCCAGCACCTCCTGCACATACAGAATGTGCCGACTGGAAACCTCGCGCGCCTGCTCCGCCCGCCCCTCGATAATCGCCAGATACAATTCCCGGTGCTGAGAGATCAGCATGTCGCGGGTTTCCGTGCGCTGCTTGTACATGCCGCCAATGTTGGTCACCACGTTGCGCTTGAGCAGATCGAACAGCCCGCGAATGGTGTGCAGCAGCACGGCGTTATGACTGGCTTCGGCGATTGCCAGATGAAACTTCGCATCCGCCGCGCCCTCTTCCGCCCGGCTCACTTCGTCATGCCGCGTATAGCAATCCTGCAGCTCGTTGAACGCCACAGTGAGTCGCTCGCGATCCACATCGGTGGCGCGCAATGCTGCGTAATAGGCGCACGATGCCTCCAGAGTATGCCGAAATTCCAGCAGATCACGCTGCGCCTCGGGATTGCTCTCCAGCAGCACTAGCAGCGGATCGCTGAAGGTCGAGCCGAGCGTTTCCACCACATAATTGCCGCCGCCCTGGCGACTGACCAGCAAGCCTTTGGCCGCCAGTTTCTGAATTGCCTCGCGTAACGATGGACGCGACACACCGAACTGCTCGGCCAAGGCGCGCTCGGCCGGAAGCCGTTCGCCGGACTTCAGCGTGCCCTCGAGGATCATCCCCTCGAGTCGCTCGACAATATCGTCAGACAAACGGCGCTGACGAATCTGATCAAACCCCATAACTCATTTCTCCACGATCCCGACCGCGCGCCGGGCCCTCTATTCTGGCCTATCGGCGCCCCGCCGACACCTGTCAACGCACATTCGCCCGACCGGATCAGATGCCCTCTGCACCGCTTGTTCGACAAAAGTTTCAGGGCGACAAATTGACACACCGTCATCAAGGCTTTTACCCTAGCCAACAGCGATTGTAAATTGGTATTACCAATTAACCAAGAACGCTGACAGTGCCTGACCAACAACAATTAGGGGCCACCCCATATGCAAACCTGGCAACAGCTCTATACCCCGCTCGGCAGTCTCGGCGTCTCCGCACTCGCGGCCGTCATCCCCATCGTTTTCTTCTTTCTGGCTCTGGCGGTGTTCCGCCTCAAGGGTCACGTGGCCGGCAGCATCACGCTCGCCCTGTCGATTGCCGTGGCGATTTTCGCCTTCCACATGCCGGTCGACATGGCCTTCGCCGCCGCCGGATACGGCTTTGCCTACGGTCTGTGGCCGATTGCCTGGATCATTGTCGCGGCGGTGTTCCTCTACAAACTGACGGTCAAGAGTGGTCAGTTCGAGGTCATTCGCAGTTCGGTGCTGTCGATCACCGACGACCAGCGTTTGCAGGTGTTGCTGATCGGTTTCTGCTTCGGTGCGTTTCTGGAAGGTGCCGCCGGCTTCGGCGCGCCGGTAGCGATAACCGCTGCGCTGCTGGTCGGTCTCGGCTTCAACCCGCTGTACGCCGCCGGCCTGTGCCTGATTGCCAACACCGCACCCGTAGCGTTCGGCGCCCTGGGGATTCCGATCATCGTGGCCGGTCAGGTCACCGGTATCGACGCGTTCAAGATCGGCGCCATGACCGGCCGCCAACTGCCGCTGCTGTCGCTGTTCGTGCCCTTCTGGCTGGTGTTCATGATGGACGGCCTGCGTGGCGTGCGTGAAACCTGGCCGGCAGCGCTGGTTGCAGGCCTGAGCTTCGCCGTGACCCAGTACTTCACTTCGAACTTCATCGGCCCGGAGTTGCCGGACATCACCTCGGCCCTGGCCAGCCTGATTTCCCTGACCCTGTTCCTCAAAGTCTGGCAGCCAAAACGCGCCGCCGGCCAACACATCGCCGGCGCCGTTTCGGCCTCGGTGGTAACCGCCAGCGCAGGAGGTTTCGGCCAGAAACGCAGCACCGTGGCATCGCCTTACAGCCTCTGGGAAATTTTCATCGCCTGGTCGCCATTCCTGATCCTCACCGTGCTGGTCACCATCTGGACCCTCAAGCCCTTCAAAGCGATGTTCGCCGCCGGCGGCTCGATGTACGCCTGGGTGTTCAACTTTGCCATCCCGCACCTTGATCAACTGGTGATCAAGACTGCCCCGATCGTCGCCACCCCGACTGCGATTCCAGCGGTGTTCAAACTCGACCCGATTTCCGCGACCGGCACGGCAATTTTCTTCTCGGCGCTGATCTCGATGCTGGTGCTGAAGATCAACTTCAAAACTGGTCTGACCACTTTGAAAGAGACCTTCTACGAACTGCGCTGGCCGATTCTGTCGATCGGCATGGTGTTGGCGTTTGCCTTCGTCACCAACTACTCGGGCATGTCTTCGACCATGGCCCTGGTCTTGGCCGCGACCGGCGCAGCCTTCCCGTTCTTCTCGCCGTTCCTCGGCTGGCTGGGCGTGTTCCTCACTGGCTCCGATACTTCGTCGAACGCGCTGTTCAGTTCGCTGCAGGCGACCACCGCGCACCAGATCGGCGTCAATGACACCTTGTTGGTCGCCGCCAATACCAGCGGTGGGGTGACCGGCAAGATGATCTCGCCACAATCGATTGCCGTGGCCTGCGCTGCCACCGGGCTGGTGGGCAAGGAATCGGATCTGTTCCGCTTCACCCTCAAGCACAGCCTATTCTTTGCCACGATTGTCGGCCTGATCACCCTGGCCCAGGCCTACTGGTTCACCGGCATGCTGGTGCACTAAACCAAGAAGAAGACTACAAGCGACATTGAAATAACCGACGCCGGTTCGTGATTCCGGCGTCAGCAATTCACACCCCGGTCTGTAAGGCTGCTGAAAGCAAGGCTCTTTATATTCAGCAGCCGCCACAGACGGATAACCGGGCCCACCCGGAGACACGCCTGATGAGCGAGCTTTTTTACAACGCTGTGCCCAACGCCACCCGCGTCGCACCGCCACTGCCCGAACCTCGGCAGTACCCCAGCGAGAAACCGTCGCGGGTCTACCTGTTCGGTACCTGCGTGGTCGATCTGTTCTACCCCGAAGCCGGCATGGACGCGATCCGCTTGCTGGAGCGCGAAGGGATAACGGTCGAGTACCCGCAAGGGCAGAGCTGCTGCGGGCAACCGGCCTACACCTCGGGTTACACCGGGCAGGCGCGGACAGTCGCTCGCTCGCAACTGGCGCTGTTTGCCGGGGATTATCCGGTGGTGGTGCCGTCGGGTTCCTGCGCGGGCATGCTGCGCGAGCATTACGCCGACTTGTTCAAGGACGAGCCGCAAACGTTGAAACAGGTGCAGGCCCTCGCGGCCCGCACCTATGAACTGGCCGAGTTTCTGCTGTTCGTCTGCAAGGTGCAGCTCAAGGACAGCGGCGAACCGGTCAAAGTCGCGCTGCACACCTCGTGTTCGGCGCGCCGCGAAATGAATACCCACCTGCACGGCCGCGAGCTGTTGGCGCAGTTGAGCAACGTGGAGCGGGTCAACCACGATCACGAAAGCGAATGCTGTGGCTTCGGTGGGACATTCAGCGTCCGTATGCCAGACATTTCCGGCGCGATGGTGGCCGACAAGACCCGCGCGTTGAAGGAGTCCGGCGCGCATCAGGTGTTGAGCGCCGATTGTGGCTGTTTGATGAACATCAACGGCGCATTGGAGAAACAAAAAGAAGCGCTGCGCGGGCAACATCTCGCCAGCTTTCTGTGGCAACGAACCGGAGGTGCGCAATGAGCACCTCCGCGATTATTCCTACGGTTGCCGTAGAAGAAGATTTCCGCACCCGGGCACACAACGCCCTGGGCGATGCGCAGTTACGGAACAACTTCCGCACTGCGATGGATTCACTGATGACCAAGCGGGCAGCGGCTTTCAGCGATGCCCACGAAAGAGAACACTTGCGCGCCCTGGGCAACTCGATCAGGGCGCGTGCGCTCTCCAAGTTGCCCGACCTGCTCGAGCAACTGGAACAGAACCTGAACCGCAACGGTGTGACAGTGCACTGGGCGGAAACGGTGGACGAGGCCAATGGCATCGTCTTGTCGATCATCCGCGCTCACGAGGCGCGGCAAGTGATCAAGGGCAAATCGATGGTCAGCGAAGAGATGGAGATGAACCATTTCCTCGAGGCTCAAGGTGTTGAATGCCTGGAGTCCGACATGGGGGAATACATCGTCCAGCTCGACCACGAGAAGCCTTCACACATCATTATGCCGGCGATCCACAAGAATGCCGGTCAGGTCGCGTCCTTGTTCCACGACAAACTTGGCGTGGAGTACACCAAGGACGTTGACCAACTCATTCAGATCGGTCGCAGAGTCCTGCGGCAGAAATTCTTCGAAGCGGACATCGGCGTTTCCGGCGTCAACTTCGCCGTAGCCGAAACCGGCACCCTGCTGCTGGTGGAAAACGAAGGCAACGGACGCATGACCACCACCGTACCGCCGGTGCACATCGCCGTCACCGGTATCGAAAAGGTTGTGGAAAACCTGCGCGACGTGGTGCCGCTGCTCTCGCTGCTGACCCGCTCGGCGCTGGGCATTCCGATCACTACTTACGTCAACATGATCTCCGGCCCGCGCAAGGAACATGAACTCGACGGCCCGCAGGAAGTGCATCTGGTGCTGCTCGACAACGGTCGCAGCCAGGCCTTTGCCGACAGCGAACTGCGCCAGACCCTGAACTGCATCCGCTGCGGCGCCTGCATGAATCATTGCCCGGTTTACACCCGCGTCGGTGGTCACACCTATGGCGAGGTTTACCCGGGACCAATCGGCAAAATCATCACGCCGCACATGGTCGGTCTGGCGAAAGTCCCGGATCACCCTAGCGCTTCGTCGCTGTGTGGCGCCTGCGGTGAAGTGTGCCCGGTGAAAATTCCGATCCCGGCAATTCTGCGGCGCCTGCGCGAAGAAAACGTCAAAGCCCCGGACGCTCCACACCAAGTGATGCGCGGCCAGGGCAGCAAGTATTCGCGCAAGGAACGCTTCATCTGGAACGCCTGGGCGAAACTCAACAGCTCGCCGACGCTGTATCGATTGTTCGGGTTCTTCGCCACGCGCCTGCGCGCCCTGACCCCGAGCAATGTCGGCCCGTGGACGCAAAACCACAGCGCACCAAAACCCGCCGCCCGCTCACTGCACGACATGGCCCGCGAGCATCTGGGCAAACAGGGAGACCGCCGATGAGCGCCAAGCAAAATATCCTCGCCAAGCTGCGGAAAAGTCTGACCGGCGCCACACCGATTGCCGACGACTTCGATGTCGATCTGGTGACCCAGCCTTACACCTACAGCGCCGAGCAACGCATTCCGCAACTGCGCAAACTGATGGAAGCGGTGCACACCGAGATCCATCTGACGACCGGCGCAGACTGGCCGGCGCTGCTCGCGCAATTGCTGGGTGACCGTCAGCTGCCGAGCCTGCTGATCGCACCGACTACACCCCACGGGCAGCGCATCACACAGCACTGGGCGAACAATCCTGATCTGCCGACGCTGAAGTCCTACAACCGGCCGATGGAAGAGTGGAAAGCCGAGCTGTTCAACGACACCCCGGCCAGCCTCACTGGCACCCTCGGTGCCATCGCCGCCACCGGCAGCCTGATCCTCTGGCCCACTCGTGAAGAACCGCGACTGATGAGCCTGGTGCCGCCGGTGCATTTCGCCCTGCTCAAGGCCAGCGAAATCCGCGACAACTTCTATCAGGTGCAACAGGAATTCGAGTGGGCCCAAGGCATGCCGACCAATGCGCTGCTGGTGTCCGGCCCGTCGAAAACCGCCGACATCGAACAAGTGCTGGCCTATGGCGCCCACGGCCCGAAAGATTTGGTTGTACTGATCCTGGAGGACCAATGACGCTTCCGGTGAATTTCCTGCGTGATGCGCAGCAACTGATTCCAGCGGAGCGCCGTTTCGACGATCCACTGTCGACCTTGGCCTTCGGCACCGACGCCAGTTTTTATCGGCTGATTCCCAAACTGGTGATCCGCGTCGAGTCCGAAGACGAAGTGGTCGCGCTGCTGAAACTGGCCCAGCGCGATCAAGTCCCGGTGACCTTCCGCGCCGCCGGCACCAGCCTTTCCGGGCAGGCGATCAGCGATTCGGTGCTGATTGTGCTGGGAGATAACTGGAACGCTCGCGAGATTCGCGGCCAGGGCATGCAGATTCGCCTGCAACCGGGCGTGATCGGCGCGCAAGCCAACGCGTGGCTGGCACCGTTCGGGCGCAAGATCGGCCCGGACCCGGCGTCGATCAACGCCTGCAAGATCGGTGGCATCGTCGCCAACAACGCCAGCGGCATGTGCTGCGGCACCGCGCAAAACACCTATCACACACTGGCCGGGATCCGCCTGGTACTCGCCGACGGCACCCGTCTCGACACCGAAGACGCCGCCAGCGTCGCCGCTTTCTGCGTCAGCCACAGCGATCTGCTGGAGCGCCTGGCAACATTGGGCCGCGAGACCCGCGCCAATGCCGAACTGGCGGCGAGAATCCGCCACAAATATCGTCTGAAAAATACCACCGGCCTGTCACTCAACGCCCTGGTGGATTTCGACGAGCCTGTGGATATCTTGAGCCACCTGCTGGTTGGTTCCGAAGGCACCCTTGGCTTCATCAGCGCGGTGACCTATGACACCGTGATCGACCACCCGAACAAGGCCTCGGCGCTGATCGTGTTCCCGGATGTGGAAACCTGCTGCAACGCAGTCACCGTGCTGAAAAGCCAACCGGTGTCGGCAGTGGAATTGCTCGATCGGCGCAGTCTGCGTTCGGTGCAGGACAAACCGGGAATGCCGGATTTCGTACAGCACCTGTCGAACAATGCCTGCGCGCTGCTGATCGAATCCCGCGCCGCCTCTTCCACGTTGCTGCAGGAACAACTGGCGCAGATCATGGCTTCGCTGACCCGTTTCCCGGTGGAGAAACAGGTCGATTTCACCGAAGATCCGGCCGAGAACGCCAAGCTTTGGGCCATCCGCAAGGACACCTTTCCCGCCGTCGGCGCCGTGCGCAAAACCGGCACCACGGTGATCATCGAAGACGTGACCTTCCCGGTCGAGCAACTGGCTATCGGCGTCAATCGCCTGATCGCACTGTTCGACAAACACGCCTACGATGAAGCGATCCTTTTCGGACACGCACTGGAAGGTAATCTGCACTTCGTCTTCACCCAAGGCTTCAACAATCCGGAAGAAGTCGCACGCTATCAGGCGTTCATGGACGACGTCGCGCAACTGGTGGCGGTGGAGTTCGGCGGCTCGCTCAAGGCTGAACACGGCACCGGGCGCAACATGGCGCCGTTCGTTGAACTGGAATGGGGCAGCGATGCCTATCAACTGATGTGGCAGCTTAAACGTCTGCTCGATCCCAACGGCATCCTCAACCCCGACGTGGTGCTCAGCGAAGATCCGCAGATCCACCTCAAGCACCTGAAACCGCTGCCGGCAGCGGACGAGATTGTTGATAAATGCATCGAGTGCGGCTTCTGCGAACCGATCTGCCCGTCGAAAGGCCTGACCCTGAGTCCGCGTCAGCGCATCGTGATCTGGCGTGATATTCAGGCGAAGAAACGCGCCGGCGTTGACACCACCGAGCTGGAACAAGCCTACGAGTACCAAGGCATCGAGACCTGCGCCGCGACAGGCTTGTGCGCTCAGCGTTGCCCTGTAGGCATCAATACCGGCGAGCTGGTGAAAAAGCTCCGCGCCCGCAACGCGACGCATCAGAAAACCGCCGACTGGATCGAAGGAAATTTCGCCAAGACCCTGCAAGGCGCACGCTTCACCCTGCACGTGGCCAACGGCGCCCGAATGCTGCTTGGCGCACCGCGTCTGGCGAAGTTTTCGGCGACACTGACACGCTTGTCCAAAGGCCAGGTGCCGTTGTGGACCAACGCGATGCCGCAGCCGGAAAAAGCCATTCGCTTCAACTCGAGCGTTTCCGATGAGCGCCCGCGGGTGGTGTATCTGGCAGCCTGCGTTACGCGGGTGATGGGTCCGGCCGCGGGTGACAAAGAGCAAATGTCGCTCTACGACAAAACCCGTGGCCTGCTGGAAAAGGCCGGCTACCAAGTGGTGTTCCCGGACAATCAGGACAACCTCTGCTGCGGTCAGCCCTTCGCTTCCAAAGGCTACGCCGAACAGGCTGAGCACAAGCGTCAGGAGTTGATCAGCGCGCTGCTGCACGCCAGTCGCGGTGGACTCGATCCGATCTATTGCGACACCAGCCCCTGTACTTTGCGCCTGGTGCAGGACGTGAGAAATGTTCGCCTGGATCTATACGACCCGGTGCGTTTCATCCGTACGCATCTTCTCGATCGACTGGAGTTCACCCCGCAAGAGTCACCGATTGCGGTGCACGTGACCTGCAGCACCCAGCATCTTGGCGAAAGCCAGGCGCTGATCGATCTGGCGCGCAAATGCAGCAAAACCGTGGTGATTCCGGAAGGCATTCATTGTTGCGGGTTTGCCGGTGACAAGGGCTTCACCACCCCGGAGCTGAACGGCCATTCGCTGCGCACCCTCAAGGACGCGGTGCAGCATTGCAGCGAAGGCATTTCCACCAGCCGCACCTGTGAGATCGGCCTGACGCAACACGGCGGCATCGACTATCACGGACTGGTCTATCTGGTGGATCGGGTGACCCGGGCCAAGGCCGGCTGAAGAAAAATAGAACCCTTGCGTGCGACCGTAGTCCACAGAACAGACCCCGAAAATCGGGGCTTTTCTTCCACTCGGTTGCCCGTCCTGACGGCCAGCGCAGTCTGGATCCCTCAGTTCAAGGAGATACACATGAAACGTTCTGTACTGTTAGGTCTGTTCGTTACTGCCTCGATGATGGCTTCCACCTCGTTCGCCGCCGACAAGCCTGCCGACCTGTGCGATGCCAATATCCAGACCATCAACAATGCCAAGGGGCAGTTGTCAGCGAACCCGGAACTCAGCCAGCGTGCTGAGGCCAGCGTGAGCAAGGCACAGGCGCTGAAAGCCCAGGGCAAGATTGATGACTGCGTAGCGGAAACCTCGCAAACCATCATAGAACTGCGTAAATCCACCGGCACCAACAACTGATTCACGCCCCGGCCAACCTTCGGGTTGGCCTCGCGGGCCGTTTGGCGTACACTGCGCAGGCTTGTTGCCTCACCTGATGTACGAGGCAATGAGTTCGGGGCCGATTAGGATTCGACGCCGGTGACGAAACTTTAGGTGCATGCCGACTTGGTAACAGAAGTCGTAAATCCACTGTTGCAACTTCTTATAGTTGCCAATGACGACCAATACGGTGCTGCTCTCGCTGCTTAATTGCAGCTGACATGCACTCCTGGTGCCTTCGGGCCCAGCAATCATCAGGGGATGTCTGTAAACCCGAAATGATTGTCATATAGAACAGAATCGCCGTGCAGTACGTTGTGGACGAAGCGGCTAAAACTTACACAACTCGCCCAAAGCACCCTGCCCGTCGGGTCGCTGAGGGTTAACTTAATAGACACGGCTACGCATGTAGTACCGACAGCGGAGCACTGGCGGACGGGGGTTCAAATCCCCCCGGCTCCACCAACTCTCAACGACAAGGCCCGCCAAGTGCGGGCCTTGTTGTATCTGGGGATTTGTATCCGGAAAGCTCATGCGCCAGGCACTGCTGATCATCGACGTACAACCCTGCTTTTCCCCGCCGCCTTGGCTTGTCGAAGGCTTCCGGTCGCTGGAGAGTGGCAGTGCGTGACATTCAACCGTCACTGTTGCCACCCTACGAAGGGAAATATGCTCTCAATAAATTGAACACACGCTCCGATCGGGGATGATTTCCCCGGCAATTTGATTCTGCGCACAAACTGCAACATCCACTCCGAATGGAAGCGGCAGATGTACAATCTCGCCGTAAGCGACATTGATGGTCTTCGAGATCACATGGTTGGCTTGCAATGCCTGGACATCAGGAGGTATCTCTAACTTGAACCGCTGACCGTTGGAGTCAGCTGAGTAGCTACGACCCACCCGGTAATTCAGGTTGATTGCCACTGTTGCGCCGGTTGCGCTCGCCGAGATGATTTCAGCGTTCCCATCAACGACACCAATACCCAACGAGCAGCTCGTATCGGATTGGTTGCAACTGCGCACATCCATGGGTGGATAGCTGAGCTGAGAGGCTACTCCCTCACGCACCTCTAAAAGTCCCCCTACACCATGAGCGTGCTTACCGAACAGATCCGGCCCGTACGCGGAAACGGTGACAACTGCCGCATCCCTCGCGTCAGGCTTCCCCCCAGCACAGCCAGCAACCAGTGCGGATGCAAAAAACGCCGCGAATCGAAAACCCATCTGCATGTAGCGTAATCCTTGAAATTGAAAGGTTGCGCCTCCCTGAATGTTCGGCGTCAAGAGGTAACATATCGAGTCAGCCGGGAGAATGCATTCCAACTGCTTGCAGTTGTGAGGGCTGGAAATCCGACGCGTAGCTGAGATGGTCGCCGCCCTTTTCTATGAGTTCAGCCGTTCGCTCGGTGGTGACCATCATCGGTGGCCGCTCTAGTAAGCACTCTAATGCGTGAAGTGGTGGAGGATTCGAAGCAGGTATCCAAACTGGCACACGCGATAGGCTGTTACGGCAAGCACCCGTGGCAGTTGCTTGTCGGGAATGTCTGAGTTGCGAGGGTTGCCCAAGCAGTGCGCACAAAATATGTAGAGCTGCTTGGGCCTGCTCAGTCGTGGAGGGGTTCAGCCAACGGCATCAAAATTCGAACAGCATTCCGGCCTTTCTCAGAAAATCGGTTCCGACGAGCATCGGCTTATATGCGAACCCTTTGAAATCATCTGCGGGTCCCGCCAATACCCCTCCATGCCCCTTTTCGAGCTTCTGAACCACTGCAATGGTCGTCACGAGCGAAACATCAATAACTTCCATGCTTGGTAATGTAAGCCACGCATGCAAGTTGGTTTCCCCCCCTAAAGCCACACTCGGCTTCTGCAGCCGATCTTGAATGAAATCCTCATCGAAGCGGAACATCCCTTTTTCCGACCCATCATCAACCCAACCGATGGTAAAAAAGACTGGGCACTCAAGTAGATCCTCGATTACGGGGAGAAGACGGTAGTGAATTGACATGCACTGAGCTACCACGTCTTCGTAGCCAAGATCGCCAAATGCGTCGCTTACCACATATGGAAAGCGATCGTATATCTCTTTTGTCAAATATCGCTGCTGCGTCACATCTGCTTGCATCGGAACGGCTAAACCGTAGCGCTCGGACCTCTCAACAGCTGCTTTCCACTCTTCGTTATATCCCATGCATATTCCCAAATTCACAGATTAGAAAGTTATGTCGCCCAACTTCAGCACTCAAGGTAGACGAGCAATTCGTTGCCATAAATATAAGCATCGCCGAGCTACAACCTCCCTGACGTAGCAGTACCTCGGCGGACCTCAAAGCTTGAAGTACTTACGCGCCTCACCTATTTGCTTATGCATATGCTCGGGGGCTCCCCCTCAGAATGCGCGAATAGGTATGGGAGAAAAACAAAACATCTGCTCAAACAGAGAAAACCCTTACAATCCAAAGCCGAATTTCCTACACATTTTTGCCTTCCCACTGATACCCAAGAGATAGCCCCGTGAGTGATTCAGACACCTCATCCGCGCCACTGGTTGACGTAGTGAAGCTTGCCGCCTCCCTTCAGCGTTTCGCAGATGATCGCGACTGGCAGCAGTTCCACTCCCCAAAAAATCTCATCTTGGCGCTCACTGGCGAGGTAGGAGAGTTGTGCGAGATTTTCCAATGGATGAACGATGCCGATTCGCTCTCCGTAGCTAATGATCCCGAAATTGGTCTAGCCGTAAAAGACGAATTGGCGGACGTACTGATGTATCTGGTTCGCCTGAGCAGCGTGCTCGGCATCGACCTCAACGAGGCGGTGACACGGAAACTCGCCTCGAACGGCCAGAAATACCCCGTGGATAAAGCCAAAAGCAGCAGCAAAAAGTACGACCGACTCTGAATAATTCCAATCTAAGGACAGCCCGTGATCGTCTACGCTGCGACCAAACAGCAATTTCTTAAAGACAACGATAACGATGACATTGAGGAAGTGATCCTCAGGCATTACAAGGAAGCTACCGGCAAGAACGTTGGCACCTCGGAAATCAGGTCGTGGCAAGGATCCCTAACGTATATGGCCAAGGTTCTTAGAGATGAGGGCCTGCCGAGCGACGCAGGCCTGGCCATTGAATTGCACATTCCGCAGTCGTCGAAGCGAATCGACTTTCTACTCACCGGTCGCGACGAAAACCAGGCAAAAAAGGCCGTACTGATAGAGCTGAAGCAATGGAGTAAGGCCAACGCCACAACCAAGGATGCCATCGTCAAAACGGCGTTGGGTGGCGGCCTCATCGAGACCATTCACCCGTCCTATCAGGTATGGTCCTATGCAGCGCTGCTGGAAGGCTTCAACGAGGCGGTGTATGACAAAAGCATCGAAATCCGTCCGTGTGCCTACCTCCATAACTACGTCAGCGACGGCGTCATAGATTCAGCTCACTATGAGCCCCACATCAGCAAGGCTCCGCTGTTTCTGAAAGGCCCGGAAGAGCTCAGTAAACTCAGAAGCTTTCTGAAAAAGCATATAAGTCATGGCGACAACAAAGAGGTTCTTTACGAGCTGTCTGAAGGAAAAATTCGCCCGTCCAAGGCGCTAGCCGAAGCGCTCGGTGGATTGATGAAAGGCAAACCCGAGTTCGTATTGATTGACGATCAGAAAGCAATTTTTGAGTCGGCGCTGGCGGCGGCAAGCGAGGCCTCGGACCAAGCCCCCAAGGTGATTATCATTGAAGGTGGACCGGGTACCGGGAAGACCGTTCTGGCTATCAATCTGCTGGTGAGGCTCACCGAATTGAAGCTGATGAGCAAATACGTCTCCAAGAACGCAGCCCCGCGCAAGGTCTACGAGAGCAAACTGGTTGGCACCATCAAGCGCAGCCATTTCTCGAATTTCTTTTCAGGCTCTGGGGCATTCATCGACACTGAGCCCAACACATTCGATGCGCTTATCGTGGACGAAGCTCACCGGCTGAATGAGAAAAGCGGGCTTTATGGAAACCTTGGGGAAAACCAGATCAAGGAGCTGATTGATTCAGCGAAATGCTCAATTTTCTTCATTGATGAAGACCAGCGTGTAACCTTGAGCGATATCGGCAGCAAGCAGGCGATACGCGCCTTTGCAAAAGCCAAGGGTGCTGTGGTTGAAGAATACGTGCTCTCTTCGCAGTTTCGCTGCAGTGGTTCTGACGGTTACCTGGCATGGCTGGATGACATGCTAGGCATTCGCTCGACGGCAAATCCGACGCTTGAGACTCAAGAGTACGAGTTTAAGGTGTTCGACTCACCTCAGGCGATGCATGAAGCAATCAACGAGAAAAACCACGGAAACAAAGCTCGTGTGGTCGCAGGCTATTGTTGGCCCTGGCTGAGCAAGAAAGACTCCACCGCTGCTGATATCGTCATTGGAGACTACAAACGCCAATGGAACCTGGATCAGGATGGCAGCCTATGGATCATCGCTGAGAACTCCATTGAGCAAGTTGGCTGCATTCATACCTGCCAAGGTCTGGAAGTCGACTACATCGGGGTGATCATCGGGCCAGACCTAGTCGTACGTGACGGTAAGGTATTGACATCCCCGGACGAGCGCGACAAGCACGATAAATCGATTCGTGGCTGGAAAAAAATGATGAAAGAGCAACCTACCCTCGCGAAAAAAGAAACAGACCTGATCATCAAAAATACATACCGAACTCTGATGACACGCGGGATGAAGGGCTGCTACCTGTACTGCACCGACAAAGAGACTGCGCAGTACTTCGAGAGTCGGCTCAGCCAACACGGCAATCATTGACGGTATCGTTTGCTAGGAACCCCTGTACCTGCGAGTGGGGACACCGTACGCGCAGGGGCAACAATCAACAGCGCGATGATTTGCTTGATCGACTCAATCCCGATTCGCTTTTTGGGCGGAGCTCAAAAAGCACCGTCCATCGAAATCCAGACTACGCAGCGTTCCAACTGGTATTCCACGCAAGTTGACCAATAAATTATTTATTAAAAAAAGTTAGATACCGACTTGTTTCAAATTACCCCAGCCCATCAACTTTCCACGGTAAAACCCGCCTTGTGCGGGTTTTATCGCATCTGACGTTCCCCCAACCGGAGCGACACCTTTAGCGCAGGCCGCACTCCTGCAAAATCCGACTGTCACAGTGACTGGAAGCTCCAAGTTACGGCTTGAACATCAAGGAGATTACCCACCATGAACACCTGGATCGCCGCCGCCCTGGCCTCATTGGTTTCACTCCCCGCCATCGCCGCAGACGCGCTTCCCCCACGTGTACAACAGGTCACGTTCAAGAGTGAAGTCGGCAGCGTGCAGTTCAAACAGAAGATCAAGGGCTATCAGACCGCCGAATATAAACTCGTTGCCAAGGCCGGTCAGACGCTGACGGTTGATTTCAAATCTTCCAACACGTCCGCCTATTTCAACGTCGCCGCCCCGGGTGCTGACGAGGCGCTGTTCAACGGTTCGATCATGGGTGATCACTTTGCCGCCGCCGTGCCTGCTGATGGCGAGTACACGGTTCAGGTGTATCTGATGCGCAACGCGGCGCGGCGGCAGGCGGTGGCCAGTTATTCGTTGTCGTTGTGGCTTTCCGACAATGCCAGCGCGGACGCGAAAAAACCGGCAACAAAAAGTCCCTGACAGACATCAACGCCTTGCCAGATAAACCCCAAATCCCCCTCTACACTCACAGCGCCCCTTCCCAGAGCGAGCGCTGATGACCACCCTCCAAACCCGCATGAGGCAAGGCAAGGACGCCCGCAAGCAATGCTCGCGCAGCGCCCACGCCACCACCGGTAAAATGAACCGCGATCCGATCCCGCTGATCAAGGCCTCCAGTCAGGGCCGCGTCGCCTCACTGGTGGAACTGCGTTACGGGCGGATGCTGGTGTCGCCCTTCACGTTCTTCCGTGGCAATGCATTGCTGCAGGCGCATGATCTGTCGAGTACCGAAAACATGGGGCTGGTCGGGCCGATCTGTGGGGATGCGCATTTGATGAATTTCGGCGGGTTTGCCACGCCGGAGCGCAATCTGTTGTTCAGCGTGAATGATTTCGATGAGGCGCATCCTGGGCCTTGGGAATGGGATGTGAAGCGGCTGGCGGCGAGTTTTGTGGTGGCGGCGCGGGATTTGCGCCATGGCGAGTCGGTTGAGGAAGACGTGTGTCGGCAGATGGTCGGCGCCTATCAGGCGACATTGCTGGAGTGCGCCGAACAGAGTGCGCTGGAAACCTGGTATGAATCGATCAAGTACGAAGATTTGCTCGATCAGGCGCGCAAGAGTGCGCTGGAGCATGTGCAGCGTGCTGTCGATAAGGCCGAGCGGCGCACCCACGCCGAGTTGCTGCCGAAAATCAGTGAGCGCGACGCCAACGGGCGACTGGTCATTCGTGACGACCTGCCGGAAATTTTCCACCTGCACAAGAACACCACGCTGCTCGACGCCGATGATGACTGGTTGCGGCTGGCGGATTGGCGACCGTTGTTCGATACATTCATGCGTGATTACCGCACCACGCTGCAGGCTGACCGGCGGGAATTGCTCTCGCGGTTTCACGTACAGGATCTCGCGTTCAAGGTGGTCGGCGTGGGCAGTGTCGGCACGCGGTGTCTGGTGGCGCTGCTGACCGACGATCAGGAGTTTCCGTTGTTTCTGCAATTCAAGGAGGCCCGGCGCTCAGTGCTCGCCGACTATGTGAAGGCCAAGTCCCGCACGCGCCATGAGGGTCAGCGGGTGGTCGAAGGCCAGCGCTTGATGCAGTCGGCGAGCGATCTGTTTCTCGGCTGGACCACCGGTCCCAACGGTCGGCATTTTTATGTGCGGCAGTTGCGCGACATGAAGATCTCCGCCGAGCTGGAAAACTTCGATGCCGAAACCTTCGCCGCCTATGCCCGGGTCTGCGGTCGCGCACTGGCCCGCGCCCACGCCAAAGCCTCGGGCAATGCGGCGGTCATCAGCGGCTACATCGGCAAGGGCGATGCCTTGGCCGACGCTTTGTTCAAGTACGCACGCAGTTACACCGCGCAGAACGAGCGCGACTTCGAACGCTTTCAGCAGGCCTGTCGCAAGGATCGGCTGCGGGCACGTTCGGAAGCCGATTTCGCTGCGGATCACTTGCCATGACGCGTTGCAGAACGGTCGCTATCGAGATGAATTTTTCTTCACTGCCCCCGTTCGATCAACACGGTACAGTCCGCTCGCTCATTCAAGAAACTACGGTTCGCCCGCGCTCTCCCGCGGGCTTTTTTTTGCCTGGCGTTTGCTGCCGAAGCGATACACCCGGTTTGTTTTTTTCCATTTCGTGGGCAATCCTGTCCCTCGACCCTGCCAACCGGAGCGCCCGATGTCATTGCTGAGCCTGCCCTGCCAACGCCTGACGCTCGCCATCCTCGCCCCGGAACAGGCCGAACTGGAAAGTGCGTTCTATGCACGCAACCAGCGCCACCTCGCCCCGTGGTCGCCGATTCGCACCACCGAATACTTTTCCACCGAGCAGATTCGTCGACGCCTTGAAGTTCAGGCCAGTGCTTTCGAGGCCGGGCTGGCGATGCATTTCGCCCTGCTGACGCCGGATGGCCAACAGATGATCGGCGCGTGCAATTTCAGCGGGATCATTCGCGGTGCGTTTCAGGCGTGTTATCTGGGTTATCACATCGACCACGCGCACCAGGGCCAGGGTCTGATGCAGGAAGGGCTGGAGGCTGGCATCGGCTACATGTTCGACACGCAGAACCTGCATCGGATCATGGCCAACTACATGCCCGGTAATGAGCGCAGCGAGCGGTTGCTGGAGCGTCTGGGTTTCGAGCGCGAGGGCTACGCCAAGGCCTACCTGAACATCGCCGGCCGCTGGCAGGACCATGTGCTGACGGCGCTGGTCAATCCGCTGTTTGAAACGCCGGAAAAGCGTTGGTCGCGTCAACTGGCGTGAGTTTCACAATTTGTTAAGCATTGGCGAAGTATGCTCAAGGCTCCTGCCCTTTCCGGTTGCCTGAAACCCATGCCGCGTGCCGCCACCTCCCTGTTTCTACTCGCCGCCCTGCTGTTTTTTTTCGCTTTGGGTAACCACCAGTTGCAAGGCTCCACCGAGGCCCGCGTCGCCGGGATCGCCATGGAGATGCATCTGGACGATGACTGGGTGACGCCGCGCCTGTTCGGTGAACCGTTTCTGGAAAAACCGCCGCTGAGCCTGTGGCTGGACGCCGGCGCCATGCGCGTGTTCGGGGTTTCGCCGTGGGCGGTGCGGCTGGCGTCGGCGGTGGCCGGGTTGCTCAGTGTAATGGTGCTGTATGGCATGCTGCGCCGCTTCGGTCGGCCGAAAGCCGTCGCCTGGACGGCGGGGATTCTGCTGGCGACCATGGCCAGTTACTGGAGCAACGTGCGCGGGGTCGGCGAGGATGCGTTGCTGGCGCTCGGCGTGACCACCGCGTTGCTGGCATTCTTTCAGGCGCAACGCGTACCGAGCGCGGGTAACTCGCTGCTGTTTATCGTCGGGATCGCCATCGCCACCTTGAGCAAAGGCGTGCTTGGGCTGGCGATGCCGGGGGTGGTGATTTTCGCCTACCTGCTGGCCGACAACCTGATCGACAGGCGCTTGAAGATCGGCGCGTGGTTGCGTCCCGGTTTACTCACGGCAGTCGGTCTGATTCCATTGCTGACCTGGCTCGCCGTGCTCTATCAGCGCGGTGGTTCGCACGCTGTCGCTGAAGTCCTGCTGACCAACAGCGTCGGCCGCTTCAGCGGCTCGTTCGTCGAGGCCGGGCATTACGAACCGTTCTATTACTATCTGGCCAAACTGCCGGAAGCGTTCCTGCCGTGGAACATTCTGGTGTATCTGGGGCTGTGGCATTTCCGCAAGGAGCTGAAGGCCAACCGTTACCTGTTGTTTTTCAGCCTGTGGATCGTCGCGCAGTTCATCATGCTGACCCTGGCCTCGAGCAAACGCACGGTGTACCTGATGTCGATGACCCCGGCTGCGGCGGTGATTGCCGCCGAGTACGCGCGCGTGTTGTTCGAGCGCTTGCAGGCGCGCGAAACCGCCGACCGCTTTATCGGAAGAATCGCCCGTCATCGTCAGGCGCTTGCCGCAGGATTGCTCACAGTGGTGATCGCCAGCTACCTCGGCGCGGCCCAGTGGGCATTGCCCAACGCCGACAAGGAACTGTCGTTCCTGCCGTTGACCGAACACATTCAGAGCTTGCAGGCCAATGGTCAGCAAGTCGCGCTGTTCCAGGCCAATGAACGGGTCGGCGGCGCCAGCGTGTTCTACACGCAAAGTGTGCTCAAGGGTCTGGACACCGACGCGCAATTGCACGACTTCCTCAGTGCCTCGCCCTCCAATGTCGCGGTGATCTCGGCGGACAGCGAACCCGTCGCACCGCTCAAAGTGCTGAAGACCATGATGGTCGGGCGCCAGGCGTACTACTTCGTCGGCTACTGACAACCCTCACGCCAGACAATAAAAAACCCGCCGTCACCGGCGGGTTTTGTTTGCGCTGACGCTTGGCAAACGTCAGTTCATCGAGTGCTCACTGAGTGCCAGTCGGAGGCTTCGATGAAGCCAAGCACGCGCGGGTCCGCTTTGTTTGCGGCAGACACAAACAGTGAGGAACCGTAGCCAGGATCAGAAACCGGTGAATTCAAGTCCTTCTCCAACTCCGCCATGCATTCGCTGTGGGTCACCAGGATCAGGTTACGTCCCGGGAGCTTGTGCGCCAGCGCTTCCTGCAGGATGTGGCCCTTGCAACTGATCAGCCAATCTTCACCCGTGGCCGCGCGGTTGAACATGTAACCGGCGGTCTGCACGGTGCGCAGCATCGGGCTGTTGTAGATGTCGGCGTTATTCAGGCCCAGATGCTCGAACTGTGCGCCGACACCGACCGCGACACTGCGCGAGCGGTCGGTGATGCCGTCGTCGCCACTCAGGCACGGCGCCGGCGAGTGATCGCAGCGTTCGACGTGCCGCACCAGCACAATCATGTCGCCCTTGGCCCATCCGGCCGCCAGTGCCTTGGCACCAGAGACGTTGCCATGGGCCAGGTCCGGCACCGCCGCTGGGGCGAGCAGCCATAGAGTCAGCGGAATCACCAGCAGCGATGCACCAAGCACGACCCAGGTATTGCGATAGCGGGCCAATCCGCTCAGGGAGATCGAGCGTTTGACGCCGAACAGACTCAGTCTCAATTCCACATCGGGCCGCCTCGTCGGCATCCATCACAGTCAATTCGATGCGGCGAGGTTAGTGAAGCCGGCGTAAGCGGTCGGTGAAACGTATGTGAAAAAAGTCTTGAGGTGCCCTTGTTACAAATTCCGTCGGACAAAATCCTTTCAGCTCTCGTGTTTGCGGCCGATACAGACCTGCTAACACCCTTGCTGGCTCAAAAAAACAACAATCTTCCAGCCTGACCGACGATCAAGAAGCACAACGTTCCTGGAGGAATTGTGATGAATAGCTGGTTCGGCAACATCAGCGTGAACATGAAATTGGGCCTGGGCTTCGGCCTGGTCCTGGCCCTGACCTGCGTCCTCGCCCTGACGGGCTGGACCAGCCTCGGCGGCCTGATTGACCGCAGCAACTGGATGAGCGACATCACCCAGCTCAATGCCGGTCTGACCAAGCTGCGCGTGGTGCGCCTGCAATACATGCTGACCAACGGCGACGAAACCGCCGCGCAGAATGTACAAACCACCCTCGAAAGCTTCGCCGCGCAACAACAGGCGCTGATCAACAAGTTCAAGAGTCCGGAAAACGTCAAGCTGCTGAAAGAGCAGGCCGCGACCATCGCCGAATACCAGACCTCGCTGAACAAGATGCGCAACGCCTACCGCACCGGCAATAGCGCCCGCGACGTGATGGGCACCAACGCCGACACCGCTTACAACCTGATCGAAACGATCAGCAAGCGCGTGCAGCAAATGGACATGAGCGAGCAGCGCTTCGAGCAGTTCCAGGCCATCACCCAGGCCAAGGAAGCGTTCATCCTCGCGCGCTATGAAGTGCGCGGCTACACCGCCACCACCAACGCCGAAACCGAGCAGAAAGCCGTCGGCCAACTGGACGCAGCAATCGCCAGCCTCAAGCAACTGAACGTGCATTTCGCCGCCACCCAGCAAGACGCCCTGCGTCAGTTGGAAACCGCCCTGAGCAACTACCGCAGCGCCTTGCAGGCCTACAAGAACGCCAACAGCGAAGCGGTGCAAGCGCGTAAAGAGATGACCGATCAGGGCACCGCGATCGTCAACACCAGCGAGCAGCTGTACCAGATCCAGCTCGACCGTCGCGACATCGAAAGCGCCCAGGCCCGTACCTTCCAGCTGATCAGCACCCTGCTGGCGCTGTTGGTCGGTGTGATTGCCGCGGTGATTATCACCCGTCAGATCACCCGTCCGTTGCAGGAAACCCTGGCCGTGGTCGAGCGCATTGCCAGCGGCGACCTGACCCAGAACGTCACCGTCACCCGCCGCGACGAACTCGGCGTGCTGCAACAAGGCATCGCGCGCATGGGCGTAACCCTGCGCGACCTGATCAGCGGCATCCGCGACGGCGTCACCCAGATCGCCAGCGCCGCTGAAGAACTCTCGGCCGTGACCGAGCAGACCAGCGCCGGCGTGAACAGTCAGAAGGTCGAGACCGACCAGGTGGCCACCGCCATGCACGAGATGACCGCCACTGTGCAGGAAGTCGCGCGCAACGCCGAAGAAGCCTCGCAAGCCGCTGCTGCCGCTGATGGCGAAGCCCGTGAAGGCGACAAAGTGGTGAATGAAGCCATCGCGCAGATCGAGCGTCTGGCCAGCGAAGTGGTGCGTTCCACCGAAGCCATGAGCGTGCTGCAACAGGAAAGCGACAAGATCGGCAGCGTCATGGACGTGATCAAGGCCGTAGCCGAGCAGACCAACCTGCTGGCGCTCAACGCCGCAATCGAAGCGGCGCGTGCCGGTGAAGCCGGCCGTGGGTTTGCCGTGGTCGCCGACGAAGTCCGTGGCCTGGCCCAGCGCACGCAGAAATCCACCGAAGAAATCGAAGGTCTGGTCGCCGGTTTGCAGAACGGCACCCAGCAAGTGGCTGCCGTGATGAACAACAGCCGCGCCCTGACCGACAGCAGCGTGGCCCTGACCCGCAAGGCTGGCGACTCCCTGGAAAACATCACCCGCACGGTGTCGAACATCCAGTCGATGAACCAGCAGATCGCCGCCGCGGCCGAACAGCAAAGCGCCGTGGCCGAAGAAATCAGCCGCAGCATCATCAACGTGCGCGACGTGTCGGAACAGACCGCTGCCGCCAGCGACGAAACCGCCGCGTCCAGCGTTGAACTGGCACGCCTGGGTGGTCAGTTGCAGCAGATGGTCAGCCACTTCCGCGTCTGATCTTCAGTCAGCGCCAAAGCGTAAATCCAATCGCGGGCAAGCCCGCTCCCACAGGAAACGAGTCGAACACGGAATATGTGAACGACCGAAAAACTTGTGGGAGCGGGCTTGCCCGCGATGGCGTCCGACCAGTCAACCCAATGTCAAAGACAACCCGCCTTGTGTAGGAGCTGCCGCAGGCTGCGATCTTTTGATCCTGTTTTTTAAAATCAAAGTCAAAAGATCGCAGCCTTCGGCAGCTCCTACAGGGGTTGTGATACGCCTCTATCGTGTCCCGCGCTGGCGCAACGCCGACGGCATGAAATACGCGTCTTCCGGCACCGGTTGCGAGAAGTCGACGGTGGAGGCTTCTTCGTTGTCGAGGTTCTGCACGTAGTAACGCCGGGCCTGCAGGTCGTGGAACACGTCCAGCGCGCTCCACGTCGTCGGCAGGTCGTAGAAGTTTTTCAGGTAGGCCATCGACACTCGCCACAACTCCCCTCGCCCATCGTATTGATCGACCAGCGCCGCGCCCCAGCTGTCCTCGTCGAGGAACAGCACGCGCTTGGAATAGACATGTCGGGCACCCGGTTTCAGGTTGCCTTCGACCACCCACACACGGTGCAACTCATAGCGGGTGAATTGCGGGTTGAGGTGGCCGGGGGTCAGCAGTTGCGCGTACTTCACGTCGGGGCTGCCGACCTTGTAGTTGTTGTAGGGGATGTAGATTTCCTGCTTGCCCTTGAGCTTCCAGTCGTAGCGGTCCGGCGCGCCGTTGAACAGGTCGGTGTCATCGGCGGTGCGCAGGCCATCGGATGAGGCAATCGGCGTGTCATACGCCAGGTTCGGCGCGCGGCGCACGCGGCGTTGCCCGGCGTCGTAGACCCAGGCCTGACGCGGGTCCTTGAGCTGATCGAGCATCTCGTGCACTAGCGCTGCGCCACCGGCCAGGCGCGCCGGACTTTTCACGAAGGCGAGGTAGTAGAACAGGATGTTTTTCAGGTCGGCGTACTGCCCGCCCGGGCGGTAGAAGTTGAACAGCGCTTCTTGCTGCGAAGTCACCAGCGCAAAGCTGCCGTTGCGCTGCACCGGCGCTTCGGATGCGCGACGCACCACGTAGATCCCGCGATAACGGGTGATGTGGTTCCACAGCACTTCGATGCCGTCCTTGGGCACCGGGAACGGCACGCCGCCGTAGGCATCGGCGAATCCGCTGCCACCCTCCAGCAGCTTGGCCGACGTCGCATTCTTCAGGGTGTTGTCGTACAGCCATTGCGGCGCCGAACCGGAACGACGCGACGGATAGACCGGCATCTGGAACGTGTCGGGGTAGCTGTTGAACAGTGCGATCTGACCGGGGCTGAGGTGGGCTTTGTACTGATCCAGATTGGCCTTGGTGATGGTGAACAGCGGCTTGTCCGCCGCATACGGGTCCGGATGGTGCTGGCCCGGTTTATAGCCGGCTGGCGCCTGGGTGATGCCGCCGGTCCAGGCCGGGATGGTGCCGGCGGCGTTACCCGCGCGCTCGGCGCCCATGGGTGTGAGGGTGGTTTTCAGTTGTTCGGCTTGTTGGGGGGTGATGGCGGCGAAAGCGCTGCTCGCAGCGAGACCCAGCACAAGCGCCAGCGTTGTCTTCGTCAATCTTGAAATATGAAACATGTTCTTCTCCAGAATGCGTACCCTGTGGGAGCTGGCTTGCCAGCGATAGCGGTGGATCAGCCACCATTGATGTCGAATGTGCTGCCGTCATCGCGGGCAAGCCCGCTCCCACAGGGGAATGAGTTGTCCCGGGATCTGCGTCTGAAACTCACAAGAAATACTTGAGGTTGAACCCGACGTTGTCGCGGTCGCGAATCCCGTTGTTCTGCCCGCCGCCCCAGAAGTTGGTGTACTGCACCTCGGCTTCGAGCTTGTTCTGGTAGTTGGCCTTGATCCCCAGGGTGTAGGCCTTGCGCCCGTCGATGGTGTTGCCGGCCTGATAGCTGTTGCCCTTGAAGTCGTCCTTGTAGACGACGTAAGGCGACACGTTGACCCCGGCGTACACGTCGTTCCAGGTGCCGTTGAACATCACCGTGTAGCTGTAGGAGTTGCGGTTGACCTGATCGTCACGATCACCGCCGGACACATAAGAGGTGTTGCCGGTCCCAGCGTAATAGCGCGTGCTGCCGTCGTAAGCGGTGTATTGCAGACTGCTGCCGCGCAGGTGTTCGGAGGCCAGTTCGAAGATGCCGAACATCGAGTCGAACGACAGCGTCGGGCCGAAGTTGTAGATGCTGCCCAGTGAGGTGTTGAACGCTTCCACGCGCTCGGCGTTGTTGATCTCGCTGTCGAGGGTGACCATCTGCCCGCCGACATTGACGGGTTTGCCGGTCACCGCCACAGCGGCACCGTTGGCCAGGTCGCCGATCAGGTCGTTGGTGGCAGCGATGCCGATCGGCAGGTTCGGCCGGTAGGCAATTTCACCGAATACTGAAGCCTGACCCAAAGTGGTGTTGAAGCTGAAACCGTACATGCGGATGTCTTCGGCATAACGTCGATGCGCCTGGATGTTGCCCATCACATCGGCCGTCGCCAGACCGCTGGCCAGCGCCCCGGCCTGACTGCCGGCGACACCGGCGAGCATGTTGGTCAGGGCATTCATGTCGATGCCTTTGTAGCCACCGAGGTCAGCGGCGATGGTCGGTTCCTTGGCGTGATAATTGACCAGGTACAGGCCGAACTCGGTGCTGTTCAGCTCCTCGGCGATGTAGCGGAAGGCGAAGCCGAACTGGCCGTCGTTACGGGCGTTGTAGTCCTTGCCGATCGACGCCACTTTCAGCGTGTTGCCGTAGGCCGGGGTCACACCATTGGCATATAGGCCGGTGCTTTTCAGCGCCGGGCCGAGCAACGGGTTGTTGCCCAGTGCGCTGTACAGGCCGATGACGTTGCCGAAGCCCGGCACCGGCGTGTCGAGCGCGGTGCCGCTGAAGTTGTTGTAACCGGTGTTGCCGCCATCGGCGAACAGGTCGGTCTGCGAGTAGAAAGTGCCGACCGGGTCGATGCGGGTTTCCTTCCAGTTGGTCTGGTAGAAGCTCTCCAGGGTCAGCGAATCGCTGAGGCCAATGTTGAAGCTCACGGCCTCCACCGGCATCAGCACTTCCTTGACCTCGGCCCCCGGCAAACGGTATTTCGCGGCGTCCACCGGGTTGGTGGTGTTGATCCCGCCGCGATAGAAAATCCCCTCGCCCCAGTTGAACACCTGACGCCCGACCCGCGCGGTGACCGGCATCTGCGCCACGTCCCAATTGCCGTAGACATAGGCGTCGAGCATCTCGATCCGGCTGCCAGCGATGTCGCGGGTCTGACTGGTGAAGCGGTCGTCCTGCGGGTAACTCTGGCTCGGCTGCGAGGGGTTGTTGTTGCGGTAGTAATCGTTGCGCTTGTCCATCAACTGGGTGTCGTAGAACGCCGTGCCGCGCAGGAACATCCCGTAGTTCTGGTAGTTGGCCTCAAGCTCCGAAGTGATCTTGTACACCTCGGAAACCAGTCCGGTGTCGAAGTTGCGATTGCCGTCGTTGGTGTTGACGTCATCGTTGTTCTTGTCGCGGCCTTGCACCCGCCACAAACGCCCATAGGACAGGGTCGTGTCGATCGAGCCGGTGACTTGATTGTCCAGCACGCTGAACTCGGCCGCCTGCAGCGCATCCACCGCACAGAGTTGCAGCAGCCCTGCCAGGCCGACACCGGGAAGTGCCACGCCGGTGAGGCGCAATCGAGTGTTGATCATGGATTCCTCCTTCCTTGTTCTTATTGTTTTTTGCGTGACCGCGATGGCTACGGTGCCAGCCCCGCACGGACATAAATCCGGCTGTGCGCGCCGAAATGCCCGAGCAGTTTGAACAGCTGCTGATTGAGTGCCGGATGCTCGAACGTCTCGCGCTGCAACTGATTGCCGCTGCTGAAATCGCTGGTCACCGGAGCCGTCTCCAGCCACTGGCCGATAGTTTCATCGAACGCCGCCGAGTCCTCGACCGACTCGGCGCTGACCACGTCGCGCAGGTAGTCCACCGAGTACAGCGGATAGTGTTGGTCTTGAGCGACATCGGCGTAGGCCGCGAGCATCGGATGCGCCTGCCCGGTGCGCAGCACGCGACGCAGCCAGGTCGATTGATACTTCTCGATTTCCATGTGGCGGGTGGCGACGCGCTCGATCGAGGCTTTTTTATCATCGGCAAAACCGGCCAGCGCCTTGCCTTCCAGCAGCAACAGGCTGGGCAGCTCGACCCCGGGCAGTGGCTTGGCGTGATACGGCTGGGTCAGGTCCTGCACGTGGTGCACGCCCCAACCGAGAAACCGATAGCCCCAGTAAGGATGACCAGAGGCGAATGCCAAACGCGCCAGCCCCAGGTACTGATAGGCGCGCCAGTCCGGCCAACTGCGCTGGAGAAATCCGGCAGCGGCATACACCACCGCGCTTTCATGGAAGAAGCCCATGTGGAACGGCGCCTGCGAGCTGTACTGAAAACGCGCATCGCCAAACGGCTGCGGGCCGAAGCCATACAGCGCGCCGACCTCACCAGGGTTGTCGCTGAACAGGTTGATGTCGTGACCGTAATCCGGCTCGTCGGCAGCACTGGCCAGCACCGCCAGCGTCGCGACTTTTTCGCCGTCCGCCACGCGAATGAAACGCTGGCGATTCCACGGTGACAGCGTCTGCTCGACCATCACCTGATCGGCGCTGAGGTGTTCGCGCTCAGGCAGGTCATGACCCGGCAGCGGCTGAATGACCATCGCCAGATGAATGCGCGGATTGAGCCGCAGCGCGGTGAGAAAATCGTGGCGCAGATTGTCGCTCGGTACGGCGGGCAGCTTCAGATTGTCGGGGCGCGGCAGGTATTGGGTGAAGTGTTCACGGGCGAAGTTTTCCTGTTGCTCCAGCAGCGCGACCACGGCCGGATACTGCTCGGCGAGAAAACGCTCCAGCGGCTCGACCTCGACCGGCGGCGCATCGCGCAGCGCCGGCAATTCCTGCAACGCCAGATAGCTGCCCACCGTGTGATTCGACCAGCCCCACGCCGTCGGGGCCATTGCACAAAGCAGCAACAGGAGAAAGGTCAGCTTCATTGCTTTTAATTCTTATTGGAGGTGCTGTGGGGGTTGAGCCTAACAACCGCTCCCGGCGCTGACACTGTCCGATCTCACCAGAAAAAGTCTCCGATAGCGCCATATGCGAATCACCGCCCACCTGTGTAGGAGCTGCCGAAGGCTGCGATCTTTTGATCTTGTTTTTAAAAATCCAAGTCAAAAGATCGCAGCCTTCGGCAGCTCCTACAGGGGATTGGTGGTGTTGTTTCAGGCGGGGTAACCGGTGATTTTGCGGATGCTCTGGTACAACGGCTTGAGCTGGCGATACATGCGCAGGTACACCTCTTTGTATAAACGTTCGTAGACCTGCTGCGCCTCGGGCTGCGGTGTGAACACCTCGCCCACCCTTGTCATCGCGGCGATCGCCGTGGGGAAGTCCGCATACAAGCCCAACCCCACCGCACAACAAATCGCCGCGCCCAACCCCGACGCTTCGTACACATGCGGACGCTCCGCCGGCAGGCCGAAAATGTTCGCCGTCAGCTGCATCGCCGCATCACTCTGCGAACCGCCACCGGCCACGCGCAGACGCTTGATCGACACCTTCGAACGCCTCTCGATGTTCTCCATGCCCTGACGCAACGCATACGCCAGCCCTTCGAGAATTGCCCGGTAAATATGCGCGCGGGTGTGCACGTCGCCGAAGCCGATCATCGCGCCTTTAGCCTCGACACCCGGCTCACGAATCCCCGGCGACCAATACGGTTGCAGCATCAGCCCCATCGACCCCGGCGGCACCGCGTTCACCAGCGCATCGAACAATTGCTCGGGCTCGATGCCCTGCTCTTTGGCCTGCTGCATTTCGCGCAGGCCGAACTCGTTCTTGAACCAGCTGACCATCCAGTAACCGCGATAAATCATCACCTCGCAGTTGTACTGATCCGGCACCGCCGAGGGGTACGGCGGGATCAGCGGGACGATTTCCAGATAGCGCGAGCGGGTGCTGGTGATCGTCGCCGTGGTGCCGTAGGACAGGCACACCGTGCTCGCATCGACCACGCCGGAGCCGACCACTTCGCAGGCCTTGTCAGCGCCCGCGGCAATCAGCGACAGCCCCTCAGGAATCCCCGTGTGACGGCTCGCTTCAGCGCTGATATAGCCGAGGGTTTCGCCGGGTTTGTGCAAGGTCGGCAATTGCTCCGCACGCACCGCCAACGCCTGCCATTTCCAGTCACTGGGCGCGGCCCATTTCAGGCGTTTGAAGTCGAACGGCAGGTAGCCGACGCAGCAACCCACCGAGTCGACAAAGCGCCCGCACAGGCGATGGGTGAGAAAGCCCGAGAGCAGCAGAAACTTGTCGGTCGCGGCCCAGACTTCAGGCTGGTGTCTGGCGATCCAGTTGGCCTCGGCCTGCGCGCGAAAATAATCCACCGTGGCCTGCGCGCCGACCAGTTTGAACAGCCAGCCCCACGGCCCCTTGATCCCGCCCTCGACTTCGCTCTGGCGCTGATCGAGCCACAGAATCGCCGGGCGCAGCGGCTTGCCCTGAGCATCGACGTTGATCACCGTGCCGCGCTGGGTGGTCAGCGACACCCCGGCAATCTGCGAGCGATCAATCCCGGTTTGCGCCCACACCTGCTGACAGGCCTCGCCGAGTTTTGCCCAATAATATTCCGGGTCCTGCTCGGCCCAGCCCGGTTGCGTCGAGTAGTACGCCTGCAATTCGACCTTGCCTTTGCCGAGCAAATTGCCCTGCAAATCGAAAAGCAATGCGCGCACGCTCTGGGTGCCGTTGTCGATCGCCAGCAGGTAGCGCTTGTTCGAGTGGTTATCCATGGCGCTCTCTTCAAGGGGCATCAAGGCGTGGCATCCGGCAGACCGTGATGGCGTTGCCACAACGCCCGGTAACGCTGCAGCTCTTGTTGCCAGTGTGCATCGTCCCAGCCCAGGCGGGGCTGACAGAGTTGGCGGATGGCCGCGAAATGCGCTTCGCCACCGCGCGCCAGCAACAGTCCCAGACGGGTACGACGCAGCAATAGATCATCGAGGTGCAGCACCATTTCCGCCTCACAGGCGAAGGCCAGTTCTGCCCACAAGGTGTCGGTGTTACCGACCGTTTCGCGGCCCAACTCGGCGATCAACTGCGCCAGTCGCGGCAGATCGCGGCCGTGTCTGCCGGCCAGCCGTCGCCACTGTTGCGGGCTGAGTCCGGGGATCGGCCGTGGCGCTACGGCGGCAAAAACGGCAGCGCCGTGATCTTCGAATTCGCGACCGAGCATGTCGGCACAGGCCTTGAGCACTTCGATGGCTTGCGGGCGAAACGTCGTCAGCTTGCCGCCGGCTAACGTGACGCACCCCGGCTCCTGCCACAGCACATGTTCACGGGTTTCATTCGACGGCTTGCCTTGCTGTTGACCCGTCGCGCTGCCCACCACCGGACGCACGCCGGACCAGGTCGACAGCACATCGCTCGCCGTCACTTCGGCACCTGGAAATTGTTGCGTGCAAGCCGCCAGCAGATAGTCGAGTTCGTCAGCACTGATGCTCGCGCTCTGATCCAGATTCTCGCGATGATCGAGGTCGGTGGTGCCGACCACCGTCCCCCCCTCCCACGGAAACACGAACACCGGCCGACGGTCGCGCTCATGCAGAAACGTGAACGCCTGCGCCACCGGCAAACGCCAGCCCGGCAGCAGCAGATGACTGCCGCGCAAAGGCCGCAGTTGTCGTGGTGCCTCGGGCAACCGCAAGCGCTCAGCCCATGCCCCGGTCGCCACCGCCAGTACGCCGCAACGCAATTGCAGCGACCCACCCGCTTCGCAATCTTCGACCTGCACCCCGCACACCCGACCGTTTTCGCGCAGCAAATGTTCGACGCGTACCCCGTTAAGCACCACCGCGCCATCGGCCCGCGCTTCACTCAACACGCGCATCACCAGCCGTGCGTCATCGGTCAGTGCATCAATAAAACAGGTGCCACCCAGCAGCTGGGTTTCCTTCACCCCCGGCGCGAGAAAACGCATTTGCTGCGCGTCATGAAATCGATGGCTGCGGCGTCCCGCCAATGCGTCATAAACCGACAACAGGCCACCAAGCACACGCGGCCCGGGAAAGCCGCCGCGATAGTGCGGCATCATGAAACTCATCGGTTCAACCAGCCCCGGTGCTTCGTCGAGCAGGCGCTGACGCTCGCGCACTGAATCACGGGTCAGGCGCCACTGGCCCTTGGCGATGTAACGCAAACCGCCGTGGACCATTTTCGATGATCGGCTGGAGGTGCCCCAGGCGAAATCCCGTTGTTCCAGCAGCAGACAGCGCCAGCCACGCCGCGCCGCTTCGCGCAGGATGCCGGCACCGCTGATGCCGCCGCCGATGACGATCAGGTCCCACGTTTCGTCGGCCAATGTCGGCAAGGCTTGCTGGCGCCACGCGGCGTTCCAGTCCGTGTGCATGGCCGTCACTCCTGCAACAGCGTGCCGGGGTTGAGGCGCCCGGCCGGATCGAAGTGCCTGCTCAGCGCCTGCAAGGTGTCCATCGCCAGCGCGCCTTTCTCGCGCGACAGGTACGGCGCGTGATCCTTACCGACGCCGTGCTGGTGGCTGATGGTGCCGTGGTTGTCGACGATGGTCTGGCTGGCCGCGTGCTTGAGTGCCTGCCAGCGCGCCAGCGTCGCCGGATAATCCGCCGCCGGGCGAAACACGTAAGTGGTGTAGATGCTCGAACCTTCGCCATAGACGTGGGACAGATGGGTGAACACATGCACCCGCTCGCCCTGCGCTGCCAAGGCGTCGCGCAGGCTGTTTTCGATCAGGTTGAGCAGGTGGTCGACGTTGCTCCAGTCGGTGGCCGTTTCCAGGGTGTCGACCACGTAACCGGCGTTCCACAGGTTCTCGCGCAGGTAGGGGAAACGGAAGCGGTTCTGCGCCCATTTCTTGCCGAGCAAAGTACCGGTGAACACACCGCCGAAGGCTTTCAGATGCTGGCGCGCCTGGCTCAGCGACAGCGCGTTTTGCCGACGGTTGCCGGTCACGCCGAAGGTCAGCAGGCACTTGCCTTCACCGGCACCGCGCAGGTTCAGATACTTTTCCAGCCAGGCGATCTGCTGCGGATGCCCGGCCAGCGCCAGTTGGGTTTCGGTCTCCACCGCGTTCGACAGGCGCAGCATCGACAGCGGCACTCGCGCCTGGGCCAATTGGCGAATCGCTTGCAGCGCCTTGCTCCAGTTGGGCAGGAACACCCCGTAAAAACGTTCATCGACCGGCAGCGGACTGACTCGCACTTTGACCTCGGAAATGATCCCGAAACGGCCCTCGCAACCGAGCACCACTTCGCGCAGATCAGGCCCCGCCGCCGAGGCTGGGAAGGTCGGGATTTCCAAAGGGCCGGCGAAAGTTTCCAGGGTACCGCCGGCGAACAATTGCTCGATGCGCCCGTAGCGCAACGACTGCTGACCGCTGGAGCGACTGGCGACCCATCCGCCCAGCGTCGACAGCTCCCACGATTGCGGGAAATGCCCCAGCGTGTAGCCGCGAGCGCGCAGCTGACTTTCCACCTGCGGGCCACTGGCACCGGGGCCGAACGTCGCCAGTTGGCTCTGCTCGTCGAGGTCGATCAGGCGATTCATCCGCGCCAGCGACACGGTCACCACCGGCCGCGTCGAATCCGGCGGGTTGATGTGCCCGGCCACCGAAGTGCCGCCGCCGTAGGGAATCAGGCACAGGTCCTGCTCATGGGCGAGCGCCAGCAATTGGCGGATCTGCTCCGCAGTTTCGGGAAACGCCACCGCATCGGGATAGTTGCCCAGCGCGCCTTCGCGCAACGCCAGCCAGTCCGGCAGGCTCTGGCCCCGGGCGTGCAGCAGGCGGTCATGGGCGTCGACGCTGTACAAGGCGTGCGCCGCCAACCGTGAGACCGGCACCCGCGCCAATGCTGCCTCCAGCGTGGCATCGGGCAGCGCCCGCCCGGCCCCCAACCGTTCATGGAGAAAACTCGCACCCTGGGCCGGCAGTTCGACCACCGTGGTTGCATCTCCCCAGCCGTTCCAGCGTCGCATGCGTGTGTCCTTCTTATGCAGTCTGATCAGTGATGTGGCAGGCCTCCATACTAGTCAGCGGCCGCAAAGTGTCACGGTCACATCCGGCCAGTTCGAGTAGCCAATTGAGTCAAACGTCGCGCAAGTGCCAGCCATTTACTTTAGTCGGGGTTTCAAATTACCTTTCAGCCATTCATTCGCTCACGCAGGCCTTGATCAAGGGATTCGGATCATGCAATCGCTCGGCTTCACCTCGGTTCCGCCGCTGCTCAAATACGTGCGCCATGCCGAGCAACTGGGCATGGCCATCGAGCCGGCGTTGGCGGCAGCCGGATTGCAGGCGCAGCAACTGAGCGACAACAGCCTGCGCTTGCCGGGCGAAACCCATGAGCGCCTGCTCGATTATTTCTGCGCGCACTCGGGCGATCCGCTGTTTGGTCTCAACGCGGCCAATTTCGTCCTGCCCAATTCCTGGAGCGTGCTCGGTTACATCACCATGAACTGCGCGACCCTGGGCGATGCCATGAGCCGGATCATGCCGTTCGAAAAACTGGTGGGCGACATGGGCGTCAGCCGCGCCGAAGTGCAGGACGGCCATGTGCATCTGATCTGGACTTGCCGCTATGAGCGTCCGCGAATTCGCCGGCATCTGGTGGAAAACGTCCTCGGCTCGTGGCTGCAATACGCGCGCTGGATTGCCGACACACAGATGTCGCCCGCCGCCGTGTGGCTGGAACACCCGTGCCCGGCAGACGCTACACCGGCGCAGTACGAAGCGTTTTTCGATTGCCCGGTGCTGTTCGATCAGGCCTATTCGGCGCTGATCGTGCCGCTGGCGTATCTGCAGTTACCGCTGCGCCAGGCCGACGCGCAATTGCTGCGTACCCTGGAAGAACATGCGATGGGTTTGATGGCGACGCTGGAGGATGCGTCGCTGGAGCAGCGGGTCAAAAGCATCCTGCGCCAGTTGCTCAAGGAAGGCTTGCCGCGCAAGGAGCAGGTGGCAGAACAGCTCGCGGTGTCGGTGCGCACGTTGCAACGCCAGTTGCATCAGGCGGGGACGTCGTATCAGCAGATTCTGGATGATTTGCGTCAGGAGCTGGCGGAGCATTATTTGCTCAACAGCACGTTGCCGATTCAGGACATTGCGCAGTATCTGGGGTTTACCGAGCCGCGTTCGTTTCATCGTACGTTCAAAAGTAGGCGCGGGATGCCGCCGGGGGAGTTTCGGCAGATGCATCGGGGGTGACGGGACTGGCCTCATCGCTGGCAAGCCAGCTCCCACAGTGACCGGGTCGTACACAAAATCTGCGGCTCGCACATAACCCTGTGGGAGCTGGCTTGCCAGCGATGGCGCCAGTGTCCACACCAAAAACCCGACAGACAATTCCTCAATTTCAGCGGCCGATAAACCCGCTGCAGCCCCAGTGTTTAAAGACACTCAGTGTTACGCCCTACTGCCTACAAATCCTTGCGCCACTGCCTACGGCTACGCCAGAATCCGCCGGCTTGTGCGCCCCGGAGGCCGTCGGTAACTTGAATCCGTCACTGATTTCCAGTGATCGGGTTTAGTAGCCCGAGGTTCTTCCAGGGTGCATTGCACATCAAACAGTCAGGTATTTTCCGCCTGCGCTCTATGGTGGCTGTGCGTAGGGCGCTTTCGAGCGCGCCGGTTCCCTGGGTCCCCGGTCTACTAACCTGCGCACAGCTGCCACCTCTTCTTATTAGTAGAGAAGCGGTGATGGCTCCTACTTCAGGACCCAAAATCATGTTCAAAGTTACACCCAACCCGCCGCCCACCGACGCGGCCTCCCCCTACGAATCCCCCGAATCAAGGAAATTCCACGAAGCCGCCGAGCGCGCCCTCGACCACTACCTCGGCCCACCGAGGCCCGCCATCATGGCCACCCCATACCAGCCCAATCGTCTCTACATGGCCAATCCGGCCAGCGGCACCGAACCGTTGCTGGCCGACGCCTGCGAATCCCTTGGCTCGGCCACCGTGATGCTCAACGACTTTGCCGGCCTGCTTGACGGCTCGCACCGCAAGACCCTGCAAGGCATCGCGCAGGTGGTGATGGTGGCGGAAATCGCCGTCAATCGGGTGCTGGATCAGTTAGTGCCAACCGAGTAACGAAAAACCCCGCAGCCAGACCTTAGTGGTTTGGCTGCGGGCTTTTTTGTATGGCGTGAATCTTTTTCCCTCACCCCAACCCTCTCCCGGAGGGAGAGGGGGCCGATCGAGGGATGCTCGCGAGACACACCGACCTGAAAATGCTGCTGTGAATGCACAATCGCAGCGGATCATTCAGGTCGATGTACAGCGCAAGACACCTCGGTCAGTCCCCTCTCCCTCTGGGAGAGGGTTAGGGTGAGGGGCTCTTCTCAGCTCAAACACTGATCGCGTTGGTAAACACCAACCGATTACCAAACGGATCAGCAATCGTCATGTCCTGACTGCCCCACGGCATCGCCTGAATCTGTGGGTGCGAGAACTTGTAATCCTTGGCCTGCAACTGCTGCTGAAACGCCTCCAGCTCATCGGTCTCGATGCGCAACGCCGAACCCGGGGTCGCATCGCCATGATGCTCGGACAGGTGCAGCACGCACTCGCCACGGGACACCTGCAAATACAGCGGGAAGTTCGCTTCGAAACGGTGCTGCCAGTCGATCTTGAAACCGAGGAAGTCGACGTAAAATTCCAACGCCTTGGCTTCATCGAAGATCCGCAGGATCGGGGTGGTTTTGCCGAAGCTCATGGGGTGCTCCCTGACTGGTTGGCCCAAGAGTGTAGCCGGGCTGGATGTCAGCAATTCGGCTTGGTTTCGACATTCTTTAATCTCAGAGTGCCACTATGAGACGCAGATCAAAGGATCGCAGCCTTCGGCAGCTCCTACAGGGGCTTGGCAATCAATGAAATCCTTCGCGCAAATCCCCGTTCCGCGCCAGAAATCGTCCTTCCCGACGACCGTTCGCCTGTCCGTCGCGATAACTCAACACGCCATTGACCCACACCCCGTCAATCCCCTGCGCCGCCCGCTGCGGATCAGTGAAATCCGCCACATCGCGCACCGTCGCCGGATCAAACAACACCAAATCCGCCCAATAGCCTTTACGAATCTCGCCGCGCCCTTTCAAGCCAAACCGCGCCGCCGACAGACCGGTCATCTTGTGCACGGCGGTGTGCAGCGGAAACAGCCCGACATCACGACTGAAATGTCCCAATACCCGTGGGAAAGCGCCCCACAGGCGTGGATGCGGGAACGGGTCTTCCGGCAGTCCGTCAGAGCCGACCATCGACAATGGATGCGCGAGGATTTTTCGTACATCGGCCTCGTCCATGCCGTAGTACACCGCGCCCGCCGGTTGCAGGCGTTTGGCGGCGTCGAGCAGTGGCACGTTCCATTCGGCGGCGATGTCGATCAGGTCGCGTCCGCTGACTTCAGGATGCGGCGTCGACCAGGTGATGGTGATGCGGTGAGCATCGGTGACCTGCTTCAGATCCAGCGTCGAAGAACTCGCCGCGTAGGGATAGCAATCGCAGCCGACGTGCTGGGTTTTCGCTGCTTGCTCCAACGCCGCGAGCAACTGCGGACTGCGCCCCCAATTACCGACACCGGCGCATTTGAGGTGGGAGATGATCACCGGGGACCGCGAGTGACGGCCAATGCTGAACGCTTCGTCCATCGCCTCGAGCACCGGTTCGAATTCACTGCGCAGATGGGTGGTGTACACCGCGCCGAATGCGGTCAGTTCTTCGGTCAGTTGTTTCACTTCGTCGGTGGAGGCGTTGTAGGCGCTGGCGTAGGCAAGGCCTGTGGATAAACCGAGCGCGCCGGCTTCAAGGCTTTCACGCAGCTGCTCGCGCATCGCGGTGATTTCATCTGGCGTGGCGGTGCGGAACAGGTCGTCGAGGTGATTGCTGCGAAGCGCGGTGTGGCCGACCAGTGCGGCGACGTTCAACGTGGTGTTCGCCGCTTCGACGGCGGCGCGGTAATCGCTGAAACGTGGATAGACGAACGCCGCTGCGCTGCCGAGCAGGTTCATCGGGTCCGGCGGATTGCCTTTGAGACTGACCGGCGAGGCGCTGATCCCACAGTTGCCGACGATCACCGTGGTCACGCCCTGACTGAGTTTCGGCAGCATCTGCGGCTGGCGGATGACCACGGTGTCGTCGTGGGTGTGCACGTCGATGAACCCCGGGGCGAGCACGCGGCCGGCGGCGTCAATTTCTTCCGTGGCGCGGGCATCGTGCAAGTCGCCGATGCGTTCGATGCGCCCGTCGAGAATCGCCACATCGGCGCGGTAGCCGGGCGTGTTGCTGCCATCGATGACGGTGGCGTTGCGGATCAGCGTGTCGTACTGCATGTCTGTCTCCCGGCGGGAGTCAGCGTCAACTCCTGCCCTTGATCAAATGGTGATCGAAGCCTTGTTCCACCAGATACCGCCAGGCTACCTGAACCTCTTCGGGGATGGTCTGCTCGACCTGAAATCCCAGCGAAGGGTAAACCATGATGCGGTGTATATCGCCGACCATTTCGTCGATCAGGCCCAATACTCCGATCAGGTTGCTGACCTCTTCGGGAAAACCGAACGACGGCGCATCGACCCAGGCTTCCAGTCCGGGCCACTGCACGGGCAGGGTCAACGCCACGCGCCGGATCGAATTGGGCTTGGTCAGAAACGTCGCGCGGCGCACGTCGGGAAACATCGCTCGGGCGAACGCGATGTTTTCAGCAAAATTGGTCGCGCGGGTTTCCAGGGTGAACTGCTGCGCCGTCACCCCTTGCGCCAGGGCACGTTGGGCAAAAATATCGGCTTCGCTGCGTTCCCACAAATGCCGGGTCCAGTTGCCGGTGCTGCCGGTGAACAACAGGTGCGGTGCCACGCCGTCTTTCAACAGTTGGCAGGCGTAATCGCAGACCCGCAAGTCGTAGGAGCCGCAGACCACGATCAGTTCACAAGCGCTGTGTTGGCGCCCCGCACCGAGGAATTTCCAGAGCACGCTGGCGTGCTGCAACGTCAATGTCATGACCGGGCAAACCTCTGGGTCGGGTGCGCGTTGATGAACAGCGCTCCATCGGCATAACCGTGCGCGCCCCTGCCGTCGAGCCTAAGCGCAAGTCGAGTGAAATCGGCATACACGCCTGCGGCGCCATGCGCGGTCAGCGTCGGGTCGTCGCCAATGCCGATACACAGCGCACCGCTGCTGATCGCAGACTGCACACCGCTGACCGAGTCTTCGAAGACCAGGCATTCATCACTTTGCCGGCCCAGTTGTGCCGCCGCCAGGCGATAGGGATCGGGCGCCGGTTTGCCGCTGCGCACATCGTCGCGGCAGATGATGCTGTCGAACGCCGACGTCAGGTGGTGTTGCTGCAGAACGTGCTCGACCCGCGCCCGCCAACTGCTGGTGACCAGCGCCAGCGGCACGGCGTGCTTCCGCAGTCGGGCGATCAACGTCGCGACGCCCGGTACCAGCGCACAGTTCGTCACCTGCTCGATGGCGTCGACTTCACGCTTGATCGCCACCTGCTGCGCTTCATCGAATTCGGCGAACAAGGTCTTGAGGGTGTAACCGCCGGGACGACCGTGGATGTGCTCGTCGATGAACACCTGATCGACGCTGATCCCGTACTCGCCCGCCACGGTGGTCCAGGCGTGTTCAATCACCTCGCGCGACTGAATGAGCACGCCGTCCATATCAAAGCAGACGGCTGTAAACGTTTGTTGAGCCATGAGTTGCACTTCGCATTTTCTGATGAGCAATGAACGCCAGCACCGTTGCGACCAAGGCAAACAGCGCCATCACGTAGTAGGACCACTGCGGTTGGGTCTCGTACAGGTAGCCGGCGAAAGGTGTGGCCAGGCCCATGGGCAAGGCCACTGCCAGGGAGTAATAAACCCCTTGAGTAAAGACCTGAATATCCGGCGGTGCCTGGTCGCGAATAAAGCGCATGATCGCTGCGTGGTAGGCGGCAAAACTCAGCGCGTGCAGGCACTGGCCCAGAATGATCATCGACACCGCATCGCTGTTGGCAAACAGCGCCCAACGCAGCGCCGCACACACGCTGGAAAACATCACCAACGACAACGGCGCGCAAAACGCCAGGACCTTGTTGGACAGCGCGAACCAGGTGATTTCCGCAATCACCGCCACCGCCCAGAACATGCCGATCGCCGAGGAAGAAAAACCCTTCACCCCCCAACCGATAGAAGCCGTGGAAAAGTACAGGGTGTGACTCAGTTGAATGAAGCTGGCGGCAGCAATCGCAATCAACAGGCTTTTGTGCGCCAACAACGCCCGCCAGTCAGGCCGTTTGCGCGCCGGACCGAGCGGCGCCAGATGCGCCCGCGACACCTGGCGCTTCAGCCGCAAACACGCCACGGCGGTGATCAACATGCTCGCCGCGATCACCAGCGGCACCCACGACTGGCTGTACTGCGCAAACAGAAATCCACCGAGGGTCGAGGTCAGGATAAAGGCCGAAGAGCCCACCGCCCGCACCCAGCCGTAATTCTGCAGGGCCAGTTTGTCGCGCTTTAGCAGATAGGATTCGGACAGCGGCAGCACCACCATCCATACCCCGCCAAACAGCACACTCAGGCACACGAACATCCACAAATGCGCCGGGATGAAGTAGAACAGCAACGTACACAGCGCGGCGGTAACGCTCAGAACAGCGGCGAGCCGCAACTGATCCACGCGCCAGTCGGCCACGTAGGTGATCAGCACCCCGGTCACCACCTGCGGCCAATACGCCGCAGCGATCAGCAAGCCGATTTCACTGGCACTGAAGCCCAGGGAATCGAGCCAGGTCGGCCAGAACGGATAGATGATCCCTTCCGCCGCAAAGAACCCGAAAAAGATTAAATACATGCGTCAACCATACGCCCGGTACTCCTGAAACAGGGCTCCCCGGGGAGCCCTGCATACCATCCATTTATTCGAAGCGTTGTTGAGTAAAGCTGTTTCTGCCCTTGCGCCAGACAATCAGCGATTCACTCATGACCACCAGATCGACCATGCCTTCTTTCAGCGCATCCAGTGCGTCCTGGGAAGAGCACACGATCGGTTCTTCGTGGCGGTTGAACGAGGTGTTGATCAAGGCTGCCTGACCGGTTTTCTGGTGCCAGGCCGTCAGCAGGCGATGCATGAACGGGTCGCTCTGCGGACGAATGATCTGCGGGCGCGCGGTGCCGTCGATGTGCACCACGGCCGGACTCGCCTCGCGAAATTGCGGGTGGCAATCGTAGGTCATGGTCATGGTGTCGGCGGCCACCTGCTGCTCGTCCCAACCGACGTAGCAGGCCGGCGCCTGCTCGATGGCCGTGACCGGGCCGAAGGGCATGAACTCGGTGCGATGCATGCGCTTGTTCAGCCAGTCGTTCACCTCGGCATCCTGCGCGTGATAGACGATGCTGCGGTTGCACAGCGAGCGCGGGCCGAACTCCATCTTGCCCTTGAACATGCCCAGCACCTGATTTTCCGTCAGGGCCTCGGTCAGCACCTCGATGATGTTCGACGGCGTGTGATAACCGAGTTCAGGGTAGTCACGAATGATCAGGTTGATGTTCTGCGAAACGCTGCGCGATTGTGGCCCGAGCATCATCGACGGATTCTTGAAACGGGTGCCGTTTTCCAGGTATGCGGCGCCGACTGCCGCCGCCAGTGCCAGGCCGCCATCGCCCATGCACGGCAGCACGTAAACGTCTTTGACGCCCGGAATCTCGCGCAGGCGCTGGTTGAGTTTGACGTTGCCGAACACGCCGCCGGCCAGGCACAGGTTGGCAGTGCCGCGCTGCGCCAGATGATGGCTGACGGTGGCCACCAGCAGGTCTTCGCTGTGACGCTGTACAGCGGCAGCGATGTCCTCGGGGGTTTCCCGGGCAAACAGGGTTTCCAGCGGCTCGCTGTAGGTGTTGTAGGACGGCAGGAACATATCGCCGCAGCGCGCCTTGATGCGGCCGTCTTCGAAACGGATCATCTGCTGCATCACGCCCAGCAGTTTCTGCGGATCACCGAATGCGGCCAGACCGGTGACCTTGCCTTCGTGGCGGTTGGGCTTGTAACCGAGCAGGTGGGTGATCCGGCCATAGAAATAACCGAGGCTGTCGATGCTGGTTTCGCGTTGCAGCACCGTGGTTTCTGTCGGGCTGTACCAGGTGACGGTCAGCGACTGGAAATCGCCGCGTCCGTCGCAGGTCAATGTCAACGCTTCCTCGAATGGCGAGCAGACATAGGCACCGAGCGCATGGCACTCGTGGTGATCGATGTAATACGCCTTGCCCTGCAAACCGTTGTCGACAATGAACTGGTCGAATTCGCCGCGCTTTGCCTTGTCGTTGTTGATTTCATCGGTCACCCGCTGGCGGAACTGCGCCAGCCCCTGGGGGTTGTTCCTGACCTCCTCGACAATGCGATCGAAGTACAACTCCAGGTGTTTGTCGGCACTGAACCCGGCGTTCCATCCATAGGCGACATGATCGACGTCTTCCAGCGACACGCCGGCCTGGCTCAACACAAACTCGATGGACTTGGCCGGCCAGATTTTATGGTCCTTGATCCGGGTGAAACGCTCTTCGCTGACCGCCGAAAGAATCTGACCGTCACGTACCAGGCAAGCACCCGCCAAATCATTGTTCGTAATACCCAAAATGATCATAACTATTCCTTGTTTTCGCCAATTGAGGTGACGGCTTCGCCCACGCGCGTAGCGTGCAATGCAATAACCAGAGTCAATGACAGATGCCGGCCGTCATGGCCGACCATTACTCATCGGGAGATCGCGGATTCATGTGTGTCCGCCGGGGGATACGCCTTTACGAGAAGGCATCAATGGGTGTCGCCATCGCAAATTCCTTTTGCCAGAAAAACTCCATGGGTGGTGCCGTGCTGAACGGGCCTCATGCCTGCAACACATAGAGCGCGACATGCATCGCAGCCGCCCTCGTTTCACCGCGGTAGCAGCCTAGCCGGTAATTTCCCGAGCGCCCGGACAAGTCCCCGCTAAAAATTAAATTCCACTGGCATGTGGCGTATTTGCGGGGGTTTACCGGGACAAAAAAACGGGCGATGACGGCGTGCCTGCCGACTATTCTGTCGTTTGAGCCAGCGCTTTCGCGAGCAGGCTCGCTCCCACAGGTTGATTGCATTCCGTCAGTCAGAATGCGGTTCACTTGTGGGAGCCAGCCTGGTGGCGATGGCGGCGTAACATCCAACACAGATGCTGACTGGTCGACCGCTATCGCTGGCAAGCCAGCTCCCACAGATTCGGTGGTGTTTGGATGGTTTGTGTAGGGCTCACACCATCTCGCTACGAATCCAGTCCACCACCGACGTCCGCTTCGGCACCCAGCCCAGCAGTTCGCGGGCGTGTTTGCCGCGTACGCGGCTGTTGGAGCCGAGGCCGTAGTTGGCCATTTCATAGCCCCACTCGGCTTCGGCGTCTTGCAGTGGCCAGTCTTGTGGCTCGCCGAGATTCAGCGCTTCGGCCATGGCTGTGGTCATGTCGATGAACGACGCTTCGCCGCTTTCGACGAAGTAGAAGGTGCCCGGCACGTTTTTGGTCAGCGCCAGCAGGTACAGGGCGACGACGTCTTCGATGTGCACGTTGGACCAAATGTTCTGGCCAGTGCCAACGTGGCGCACCACGCCGCTTTTGCGCGCTTGCTTGAGCAGGCGCGGCAACTGCACGCTGTCGCGATTGACGCCCAGGCTGTGGCCGTAGATCAAGGTGTTGCAGATCACTGCCGAGTTCACCCCGTCCTTGGCAGCGGCGAGGATCAGGTTGTCGATGGCCACGCGAGCCGCCTTGTCGACGGTGGGTTCCGGCAGGTTGTCTTCGTAGTAGATGACGTCGCTGGACTTGCCGCCCGACGCATCACCGACGATGCTCGAACCGCTGGTGTGCAGGAACACTTTGTTAGAACCGCGCAGGGCATCGAGCAACGCTTCGACTGCGCCGCGATGGTCACTGCTGGCGGCGTTGATCACCGCATCGGCGGCGCGGGCCTGTTCGGCCAGCAATGTGCTGTCTTCGAGGGTGCCGATCACCGGGGTGATGCCCAGTGCTTTCAGCTCGTCAGCCTGTGCGGCGCTGCGCACCAGGCCCGTGACACTGTGCCCGGCCTGGACCAGACCGGTAGCGATGGAACCGCCGATAAAACCGGCGGCGCCGGTGATGAATACGTTCATGGAGAAACTCCCTGCGTGAATAAGTGATGCAGCGAGTATCGACCGGTCACCTCGATGGAAAAACCCGCCCTCGCCCAAATCACTGTTGCGCAGGGGTCACGAATCAGCCCTTGAAATCGGCGTTGGCGTACGCCGCGAGTTTGCTCTGGATGAAGTCGAGAAAGCACTGAATGCGCAGCGCCAGTTGCGAGTTACGGTAGTACACCGCGTTGATCGGCTGACGATAACCGCTGTTGAATTCCGCCAGCAGCACCTTGAGGCGCCCGGCGCGGATGTCGTCGATGGTCATGAAGTGCGACAGGCAGGCAATGCCCTGCCCCTCCAGCGCCAGATGGCGCACGGTTTCACCGCTAGAGGCGCTGATGGCTGGGGTGATCGGCCAGCGGTCACCGTGCACGTAGCGCAGCGGCCATTGGTTGAGGCCTTCGTTGTGGGTGAAGCCGAGCAAGGTGTGTTCGCTCAAGTCGGCAACCTGCTGCGGCGCGCCGTGCTTTTCCAGATAGGCCGGGCTGGCGACGATCAGCAGCGGACTGCAACCGAGCGAGCGCGCATGCAATGTCGAATCGGCAAGGGTGCCGATGCGGATGGCGACGTCGGTGCTTTGTTCCAGAAGGTCAATGATCAGGTCATTGCTGTTGAGTTCGAGCTGGATGTCCGGGTACAGATCACGGAATTCGTCGATGTACGGCACGATGGCGTGCAGCATGAAGGGCGACGCGGCGTTGATCCGCAGGCGCCCGGACGGGGTTTGCTGGCGTGACGACAGACGCTCTTCGAGGGCATCCATCTGGTCGAGAATCAGCTTGGCCTGCTCGAAGAAATACTTTCCCTCCTCGGTCAGGTCCATGCGCCGCGTGGTGCGGTTGATCAGCGTGGTGTCGAGCTTGGCTTCGAGCCGCGACAGTGTGCGGCTGACCGCCGACGGCGTCTGCCCGACCTGTTCGGCGGCGGCGGAAATCGAACCGCACTCGATTACGCAGACGAAAATCTGCAACTCATCGGATCTGGCTTTCACGGAAATTCTCTATCGAATGCGTATTCATCGTGGCGAGGGAGCTTGCTCCCGCTGGAGTGCGCAGCGCTCCCCTGCGATTCAGGTAGAAGCGAGGGCCGCTGCGCAGCCCAGCGGGAGCAAGCTCCCTCGCCACAGGATTTGGCCAAGCCATTCGATAGTAGCTTGATTCACTCAAGCCTTGAGGCCAAACACCTGCTTGAGATGCTGCTCATACCGCGCCACATCATTCTCGATGTTCGGCCGCTTCATCACATCCACACACAAAAACGTCGGCAACCCGCTCATGCCCAAAAACTCGTTGGCCTTGTGGAACGGGAAATACACCGCATCCACACCCTTGGCTTCAAAGAAATCGGTCGGGTCATCAAACGCCTGCTGCGGTGCGTTCCAGGTCAGCGACAGCATGTACTGCTTGCCCTGAATCAGGCCGCCGCTGCCGTACTTCTGCGAAGAGTCGGAACGGGTGCGACCATCGCTGGCATAGAGGCTGCCATGGCCTTCGGTGAACACTTCGTCGATGTACTTTTTCACGGTCCACGGCGCGCCCATCCACCAGCCCGGCATCTGATAAATGATCACGTCGGCCCAGAGAAATTTCGCCACTTCTTCAGCGACGTCGTAACCCTCATCGATGAAAGTGGTTTTGACATCCAGACCACCGCGATCCAGCACGCTCAGTGCAGTTTCGTGCAGGGTGGCGTTGTAACGACCGTCGGAGTGGGCGAATTTCTTGCCGCCATTGAGCAACAACACTTTTTTCATGAGAACGCCTCGGTGCAGCCTTGGGGCTGGAGGAAGATGGGAAAACGAATGGCGGCAGGTTAACCATCCCTCTCGCGCGGAATAAGCCGTGTCGGCGCAAAATACATTTGATCAAAAAGCACGAATCGAATGAAGATTGTTGCAATAACATCCTCAGCCATCTGCATTTGAGGAGTTGTTTCGATGAGTGAACGCCACGGTTTCATCCTGCACGCCAAGACCCGCCCGGAGAAAGCCGAGGCCTTCGAAGCGCTGTTTCGCGCCTATGTCGAGCCGAGCCGCGCCGAGCCCGGCTGCATCGAGTACCACATGCTGCGCGACAAACAAGATCCGACGCTGTTCATCTTCTACGAGATCTGGGAAAGCCAGGCGCACCTGGACGTGCATTCGAACCTGCCGCACATGCGCGAGTTTTTCGAAAAGCGCATGGACTATCTGGAGCGCGATTTCGATATCCGTCGGATCGACATGCTCAGCGCTTCTTCGGCTAGCCGCTGATCAGCAGATGGGCGCCGAGTGCGCCCAGCCCGATAAAGAACACCCGCTTGAACAGCACGGCACTGATGCGCTGGCGCAACCACTGCCCAAACCACATGCCCAGCATCGCCGGGATCAACACCAGCAGCGAGGCGCTCAATTCGCCGCCACCCAGCGCACCGCGCCAGAACAAGCCTGCGGCCAGCGCCAGGGTCGACACGGTGAACGACAGCCCCAACGCCTGCACCAGTTCATCACGCTGCAAACCCAGCGCCTGCAGGTACGGCACCGCCGGAATCACGAACACGCCGGTGGCCGAGGTGATGACGCCGGTGATCAACCCGCACAGCGGACCGAGCCACGGTTCATGCCGAGGATTGACCCGCAGCGTCGGCAGCAGCAACCCGCTCAACGCATACAGCAGCAACGCCGCGCCCAGCCCACGCACCACCCAATGCCCGCCCGCCATGCCGATCGACAATGTGCCGAGGGCGGTGCCGAGGAAAATCATCAGCAGCAGCGGCCACAGGCGTTTGATCAGCGCCCGCAGATGCCCGCCGAACGCGAGTTGCCAGAGGTTGGTCAGTGTCGCCGGAATGATCAGCAGCGCGGCTGCCTGTGATGGCGCCATAGCCAGACCGAGCAGGCCCATGGCAACAGTGGGCAGACCGAGGCCGATCACGCCTTTGACCAGGCCGGCCATTATGAAAGTGGCGATGACCAGTAAGGACAAGGCCAGACCCAGGTTTTGATAGAAATCGGCGAGTGCGTTCATGGCGCTAATGTGCGCCTTTGCGGGTGTACTGAAAATCTGCCATATACTGAGGCTGCCTCTGCCGATGCAAGAGGCTTGGTATTTGATTAGGGCTTCTGGCCTCATCGCTGGCAAGCCAGCTCCCACAGGTTTCAGTGTGGACCACAGGATTTGTGCACAACACAAATCCTGTGGGAGCTGGCTTGCCAGCGATAGGGCTCGCCCGGACACCACAAAAACCACAGGCTGCCCCATGCACTTCGACCTCACCGACCTGCGCCTCTACCTGCACATCCTCGACACCGGCAACATCACCGCCGGCGCCGCGCGCAGTCATTTGTCACTGGCCGCCGCCAGTGCGCGGATTCGCGCGATGGAAGCCTCGCTGGGCACCGAGTTTCTGCAACGTGGCCGCCGTGGTGTGACCCCGACACCCGCGGGCAAGGCACTGGCGCAACATGCGCGCGTGCTGCTGCAGCAGTCCGAGCGCATGCAGCAGGATCTGGCGGATTACGCTCAAGGTGTGAAAGGTCAGGTGCGGCTGCTGTGCAACACCACCGCGATCACCGAATACCTGCCGGAGGCACTGGCGGATTTTTTGCGCGACCATCCCAACCTCGACATCGATCTGCAGGAGTTGCCCAGCGCGCGCATCACCCATGCGTTACGCCAAGGGGCGGCGGATCTGGGGATCGTGTCCGACGCGGTGGACAGCTCAGACCTGCAGACGCTGCCGTTTCGGGATGATCCGTTGGCACTGATCCTGCCCTTCGGGCATCCGTTGTCTGACGGCGCCGAGGTCAGTTTCAGCGACGCCCTGCAACATGACTTTGTAGGGCTGCGCGCCGACAGTGCACTGGCGGTGTACCTGGAAGAACAAGCACTGCACAGCGGTTCGCGGATGCAGATCCGCATCCGCGCCGACGGTTTCGACGGAGTCATGCGCATGGTCGCCCGAGGTGCCGGGCTGGCAATCGTGCCGCTGGCCTCTGTCGAGCGGGGCGCATTGCGTTCATTCAAATGGGTTGCGCTCAATGAAACGTGGGCACGCCGCACGCTCATGCTGTGCGCCAGGGACTTCACCGCGTTGCCCCATTACGCCCGGGCGTTGTTACACGCGCTCACCGATCCGCGCGTTTCTGAGCAGCCCGATGTCGACCCCAGACAACTGACCGACAAGCAGGGGCTATAGGGTTCGACTTCAAATCCTTCTGCCCGGAGTCCACATGACCACGACCGCCCCCATCACCGTTCTGCGCGACACTCACCCACTGCCGGTACTCGATGCCTGCAAATGGGAAAAACTCGAAGGCGACCCGCACACCGTCAACCTCAACGCCTACACCAGCGAAGACGGCAGCAAGATCATGGGCACCTGGATCTGCACTCCGGGCAAGTGGCGGGTGGACTACGTGAAATGGGAGTACTGCCATTTCCAGGAAGGCTACTGCATCATCACCCCGGACGGCATGGCGCCGATTCACCTGCGCGCTGGCGACATCTTCGTGGTTGAACCGGGGATGAAAGGCACCTGGGAAGTGGTGGAGACCGTGCGCAAATATTTCGTCTTCGCCTGAAAAGCAAAAGATCGCAGCCTCCGGCAGCTCCTACAGGGTCTAGTCTCACCCATGTAGGAGCTGCCGAAGGCTGCGATCTTTTTTGCCTCACAAAAAAACCTGTGGCGAGGGAGCTTGCTCCCGCTCGGCTGCGCAGCAGTCGTAAATTCAGTCAATGCGGTTTTTCTGAAGAACCGCATTGACCGGGTTTGGGTCTGCTACGCAGACCAGCGGGAGCAAGCTCCCTCGCCACAAAGAATCGCACCCCGCGGCATTACTGTGGCTTGCGATAGCTGTTGATAATCGCCGAGAAGTCCTTGCCGCCGTCCCCACGCAGGCTCATCGCCTGATACAACTGCTGCGCCACCGCGCCGAGCACCACCGGTTGATGCGCCTGACGCGCCGCTTCGGTTGCCAGCCCCAGATCCTTGAGCATCAGTTCGGCACCAAACCCACCGGTATAACCGCGCGAGGCCGGCGCCGTTTCGACGATGCCCGGCCACGGGTTGTACATTTCCGAACTCCAGCAACGCCCGGTCGAACTGTTGATGATCCCGGCCAGCACCGAAGTGTCGATCCCCAGCGCATCACCCAGCGCCATCGCTTCGCTGACACCAACCATCGAAATCGCCAGCAACAGGTTGTTGCAGATCTTGGCGATCTGCCCGGTGCCGACTTCACCGCAATGTACGATGTTGCGCCCCATCTGCGCCAGCACCGGCTGCAGGGTGGCGAACAGTTCCGGGGTGGCGCCGACCATGAACGTCAGCGTGCCCGCGGTCGCGCCGCCGGTACCACCGGAGACCGGTGCATCAGCCATGGCCACGCCTTGTTTGGCAGCCGCAGCGGCGACATCGCGGGCGGTCTGCGGATCGATGGTGCTGCAATCCACCGCCGGCACACCTTTGCCAATGCCGGCCAGCACACCGTCCTCACTCAGCCAGACGCTGCGCACATGTACCGCCGCCGGGAGCATGGTGATCACCAGTTCGGCGTCTTCGGCGGCTTCACGGGCCGAGGCGCGAATGGTGCCGCCCAGTTGCTCGAGTTCCGCCAGCACGGTTTTGTTCAGGTCTACCAGATTCAGCGAGTGGCCGGCCTTGATCAGGTTGCGCGCCATCGGCGCGCCCATATTGCCCAGACCGATAAATGCGATTTTCATGGCGATTCCTCAGCGCAGGTTGATGGTGGTGTTCACGCCGTCGTTGACGCTGTCGTCATCGAACCAGCGCGCCGTGACCGTTTTGGTCTGGGTATAGAACTGCACCACTTGCTTGCCGTACGGGCCGAGGTCGCCGAGTTTCGAACCACGCGAACCGGTGAAACTGAAGAACGGCACCGGCACTGGAATCGGGATGTTGATACCGACTTGGCCGACGTCGATTTCCGTCTGAAATTTACGCGCCGCTGCACCGCTCTGGGTGAACAGGCCCGTGCCGTTGCCGAACGGGTTGGCGTTGACCAGCGCGATGGCCTGATCGAGGGTGTCGACTTCCAGCACCACCAGCACCGGGCCGAAGATTTCCTGGGTGTAGATCTGCATGTCGGTGGTCACGCCCGAGAACAGGGTCGGGCCGACGAAGTTGCCTTGCTCGTAGCCCGGCACCTTGATGTCGCGACCATCAAGTTCCAGCTTGGCGCCTTCCTTGATGCCGCTTTCGATCAGATCGAGAATCCGCGCCTTGGCTTTCTTCGAGATCACCGGACCCACATCAGTGCCCGCCTCGCTGCCGGCGTTGACCTTGAGTTTCTGCGCCAGCGCTTTCAGATCCGGCAGCCATTGTTTCGCCGCACCAACCAGCACCACCACCGAGGTGGCCATGCAACGCTGACCGGCCGCACCGAAACCGGCGCCGACCAAGGCATTCAGCGCTTGCTCGCGATTGGCGTCCGGCAGCACCACGGCGTGGTTCTTCGCGCCCATCATCGACTGCACGCGTTTGCCGTGCTTGCCGGCCAGGTCATAGACGTGAGTACCGACCGCCGTCGAACCGACGAACGACACCGCTTTGATGTCCTTGTGCGTGCACAGGCCATCAACCACGTCTTTACCACCATGAACGACGTTGAGCACACCCGCCGGAACACCGGCCTCGATCGCCAGTTCCACCAGCAGCATGGTCGACAGCGGATCCTGTTCCGACGGTTTGAGCACGAAGGTGTTGCCGCAGGCAATGGCCATCGGGAACATCCACAGCGGAATCATCGCCGGGAAGTTGAACGGGGTGATGCCGGCGCACACGCCGATCGGCTGGCGCAGGGTGTAGGTATCGACGCCACCCGCCACGTTTTCGGCGAACTCGCCCATTTGCAGGGTGCCGATGGAACAGGCGTGTTCGACCACTTCCAGGCCGCGGAAAATGTCGCCCTCGGCGTCGGCAATAGTCTTGCCCTGCTCGGCGCTCAGCACCACGGCGATGCGTTTGGAGTGCTCGCGGATCAGCGCCTGCAGCTTGAGCATGATGCGCATGCGCGCGCCGATCGGGGTCAGTTTCCAGGTCTGGAAGGCGCGGTGTGCGGCACTGATGGCGGCATCGACTTCAGCGGCGGTGGCGAACGGGACTTTGGCCAGCACTTGCTGGGTCGCCGGGTTGACGATGTCGTGCCACTCGGTGGTCTGCGATTCGACCCATTCGCCGTCGATCAGCAGCTTGACCTTCTGGACCGTGGTTTCGTTGGGCGTAAGCGATGCGTTCATGCTGGTCTCCGAAACTTGTTTTTATCGTAGGAGCCAAGGCGAAGAGATTCGCCTTGAGATGAGGCGTGTGTCACGAATTGGTTGTCGGACTGTTTTTGGAGTATAGATGTGCAAACTTCTAATAAGAACGCACATATAAGCCCGTCCATCATGCAAAAAAACATCACCTCCCTGGGGTCGCTGAATTGGGACGACCTGAAGTTTTTCCTCGAAGTCGCCCGCACCCGCAAGGCCAGCACCGCGGCCAAACGGCTCGCCGTCGATTACACCACCGTGTCGCGGCGCATCAGTTCGCTGGAAGCGGCGTTGGGTACCCTGCTGTTCGAAAAATCGCGCACCAGCGGATTCGTGCTGACCAGCGAAGGCCAGCGTCTGCTGGGGTATGCCGAGTCGATTGAAAGCACGTTGCACATGGCATGCGAGCAAGTCTCGGGCTCTGGTGTGGCACTGTCCGGGCACGTGCGCATGGGTTGCACCGAAGGTTTCGGCAGCTTTTTCATCACCCCGCAACTGAGCCACTTCGTCGACGCCTATCCGGCGATTTCGGTGGACATCCTGCCGCTGCCGCACTTCATCAGCCTGTCCAAACGCGAAGCCGACATCGTCATTGCCCTGGAGCGCCCGGAGCACGGCCCGTACGTGTGCTGCAAACTCTGCGACTACCGCTTGCAGCTGTACGCGACCCAGGACTACCTCGACCAGCACCCACCGATCCGCCGCCCTGCGGATTTGGGCAAGCATCAATTCATCAGTTACGTGGATGACCTGGCGTTCAGCTCGGAGCTGCTGTACCTGGCGAACGTGCTGCCCGGCGCCAGCGCTAACCTGCGCAGCACCAGCGTCATCGCGCAGTTCGTCGCGGCGCAGCAAGGGCGTTCACTGGCAATTCTGCCGTGCTTCCTCGCCGCGCAGGATCCGCGCCTGCTGCCGGTGCTGCCCGAGGAAATCGACATCACCCGGCAGTTCTGGATGTACTGCCGGGAGGATCTGAGGAAGTTGAAGCGGATCACTTTGTTGTGGGATTACATCCGTGAGGTGACCGAGCGCAATCAGGGCCTGCTGATGGGGCAGACCCGGGAGATGCGGTTTGCCGATTAATCGGCGCTGACCACAATCGACACCCGGCGATTTTCGGTGCGCCCGGCGGCAGTGTCATTGGACGCCACCGGCTCGCTGCTGCCCAAGCCGCGCAACTGGATGTTCTCTTCCTTCATACCGACGGTGGTCAGCACTTTGGCCACACTTTTGGCCCGACGCAGCGACAGTTGCTGGTTATAGGTCTCTTTGCCCGACGCGTCGGTATGACCGTCGACCCGCACCCGCTCGATACCGACGCCGTGCAGCGCCTTGCCGATGCGTTCGACGATTTCGGTGCTCTGGTTGTTCAGGCTTTCGATATCGCTGCCAAACAGCACTTTGCCGGACAGGCCAAACTCCCAGCCCTCGTCGGTCGCCTCGAAGCCTTGTTGTTTGAGTACGGCGATCTGCGCCGGGGTCAGGCCTTTTTGCGGTGCGGTCTGGCACCCGGTCAGCGCCAGTACGGCGATCATCAGCAAGGCGGAAAACAGTCGAGCGGGAAATGTGAACACGGAATCAGCTCCTGGTTTGAAGATTGACGACCGGGCTCTCCGACCCGGCAGTGAATTGAGCACCACGCGACAGGCGCTTGGCCTGATACATCGCCGCGTCGGCCGCATTGAGCAAGGCGCCTGGCGTGACACCATGATCGGGGAAAACTGCAATGCCGATACTGAGCGACGTCACCACACTGGTATCCCCCGGCAGCGCGATGGGCACGTCCATGCTGGCAAGAATCTTGTCGGCAATGCGCTCGGCGTCTTCGATCTTGTGCAGCGGCGCGAGCAGTACGGCGAACTCGTCGCCGCCGAGCCGCGCCACCAGATCCTCTTCACGCAGCTGCGCGCGGATCCGATTGGCAACTGCCACCAGTACCGCGTCGCCGGCGGCGTGACCGAAGTTGTCGTTGATGCCTTTGAAACGGTCACTGTCGAGAAACAGCACCGCCACCCGCTCATTGAGCTTGCCGGCGTTGCGCAAGGCGCGAATCAATCGACCTTCGAAAAACGCCCGGTTCGGCAGGCCGGTGAGGCTGTCGTGGCTGGCCTGATGGGCGAGGGTTTCGTTCTCGCTTTGCAGGTGGGTTTGCCACGATTCGAGTTCGTCGAGCAGGGCATTGAAGTCGTTGCCGAGGTTGTCGAGCTCGGCGATCTGCGCCGGCGGCACCCGGCGATCCAGCGCACGCTCGCTGCGCGCGGCGTGGGCTACTGCCGCGAGGCTGCGAAGTGGACCGGTAATGCTGCGCAGCTGTCGGCGTGCCAGATACAGCGCGACCCAGGCACTGATCGCGGTGCAGAGGACGATCCCCGCCAGACCGCTGAGCAAGAAGCGCATCAGGCTGCCGCCGTGACCGACCAGCAGGATGCGTCCGATTTCACGATCCTGATGCACGATCGGCAGGCTGATCGGCTTTTCCAGAATGGTCCGGGCGGCCTGCATTTCCAGCTCGGAGAACAGGCCGTTTTCGGGACGCTGCCAACGCGCGAGCAACGTACCCTGGGCATCGAAAACCTGAGCATCCGCCACTTCTTCGGTGGACGCGATCAACGCCAGCGCTTCCGTCGCGGCAGCCTTGTCGTTGAACACTACCGCCGCTTCCACGGTGTAGCTGATCGAACGCGCAATCAGGTGCAGGTTGTGATCGGCGTAGACCCGCAGCGCGAGAACCCCCAGCAGGGTCAGCGACACACTGGCCATCGTCACGGCCACCAGCGCGACAATCAAATGTCCACGACCGATGACCGAGCCCAGTGTCGGGCGGGTTCTGGAGCCGAACAGTTTCATGGTGCCGCCGGTTTGCGGCGCGACAACTGCAGCACGCTCGGGTGGATGCGTACGCCGCTACGGGCGACGGAGTCGAGATTGACCTCGAAGGACACCTGCTCATCGCTGACGCGCAGGCAGAACAGGCTGCCGACCGTGCATTGATCGCCACCTTCGCTGATGCTCAGCACCGGATGGCCGATCAATGAAGAGAAGAGCCGACTGCGTTCATCTGCGGTGAGTTTGCCGATGTACACCGCATCACACTCGCTGACGATGGCCGGATTGTCGGCCAGCAGTCGGCGCACAGTGACCGGACGACCAGTGGCTTGCGTGGTGCCTTTGACCAGATCGTCGGTGTACTCGGTGGGGCCGACGATACACAGGCGCAACTGCGCAGGCTCGACCGGCCAGCGTGCGTAGCTGAGGATGCCCAGCACGACTTGCGTCACTGCCTGGGCGCGCTGTTCGGCCATGCCCGTGGGCGTTTGTGGCTGTGCCATGGCAATGCCCGTCAGCAAACAGAGCAGACCGACAAGCAATACGTGCTTGCAGCGAACCACGCGCTCTGTCGCCCAGACTGCCACCTTCATGCAGGGATTCTCTTGCATCGTACCGAAATGATGCCGCAACGATAGCACAGCGGAGTAACACCAGCGAAACAGTGCCTCCTGACCGGCTGGTCAGTAACCACCGCCAATCGCCAGATCTTTCATCCCCGAGCCTCGCCACCCTCCTCCAGTTCCAGCATCAGTCCGCTGAGGCGCTTGACCTTGCGCTGCACGGCCTCTTCGAACACGCCTGCGCGAGTTTCGACCAGGGTGAACCAGTTTTTCGCGCGAGTGATCCCGGTGTAGATCAGCTCTTTGGTCAGCACCGGATTCAAGGCATCCGGCAGGATCAGCGCAGTGTGCGCGAACTCCGAACCCTGGGATTTGTGCACGGTCATGGCGTACACCGTTTCCACGTCGTTGAGCCGACTCGGCAGCACGAAGCGCACGCCGCCCTGACCATCGTTCCGCGGAAAGGCCACGCGCAATACCGGTTTGCCCACGTCGGGGCCTTCACGCTCGGGCAGCTTGAGCGCAATGCCGATGTCACCGTTCATCAGGCCCAGGCCATAGTCGTTGCGGGTCATCAATACCGGCCGGCCTTCGTACCATTGCTGGTCACTGTCGATCAGCCGCGCCTTGAGCAAGGCGTCGGTGATGCGCTGGTTCAAGCCTTCTACACCCCAAGGGCCTCTGCGCACCGCGCACAGCAACTGGAACGTATCGAATGCCTGCAGCACTTCACGCGCCCAGTGAATCCAGTCCGGGTGTTCCAGCGGTCGGCCTTGGGGTGGTCGTTGATTTCGCAACACGCTCAGGTAATGGCGATAGCCCTGCGGCCCGTCGCCATGGCCATCGAGCACCAGACGTTCGAACTTGTGGTTGTGTTCGCCATTGAGCGGCAGCGAAAACACGTCGGCGTAATGACCAGCGCTCAGTAGTTGCCGCGCTTCCTCGGGCAACTGATGATTGACCCGCCGCGCGAGTTGCCCGATGCCGCTACCCTCGCCGAATCGCCGGGAGTGGCGCAACATCACCAGTTGCTGCGCCAGTGGATGCGCGCCGTCATTGTCTTCGTGCAAACCGCTGTCCTGCAGCGATTCACCGCTGACAGACTCCAGCCATTGTCGGGTTTGCGGGTTATACCAGCCAGCCTCGGCATCGCGGCACAGATCGCCTAACACCGCACCGGCCTCCACAGAGGCGAGTTGGTCCTTGTCCCCGAGCAGCACCAGACGCGCATGGGGCGGCAAGGCATCGAGCAGATTGGCCATCATTTCCAGGTCGATCATCGACGCTTCGTCGACCACCAGCACGTCCAGCGGCAAGCGGTTGCCCGCATGGTGGCGGAAGTGACGGGTACCGGGCCGACTGCCGAGCAGACGGTGTACGGTGGTCACGTCGCAGGGGATTTTCTCGCGCACGGCGTCGGCGACTTTCAGCGACTGCACTTGCTGGCTGATGGACTCGGTCAAGCGTGCAGCGGCTTTGCCGGTGGGTGCCGCCAGACGAATCCGCAGCGGCTGCCCGGCCTCCACGGCGGGTGCCTGGAGCAACGCCAGCAGACGCACCACCGTGGTGGTCTTGCCGGTGCCCGGGCCGCCGGTGACGATACTGAATGCGCCGCGCGTGGCCAGGGCGCAAGCGAGTTTCTGCCAGTCGATCACTGCACCTGGTTTTCTCGCCCCGAACAGCTCATTCAAGCGCTGCGGCAAGTCCGCCGGCGGCATTTCGCTCTGCGCCAGACGCAGACGCAAGGCGCTGTCGATCCGTCGTTCATAAGCCCAGTAGCGGCGCAGATACAGGCGCTTTCCGGACAACACCAAGGGGCGTTCCTGCGCCACTGCACTTGTGTCAGCCGCCAGCGCGACCAGCGGACTGCCCGCCAGCACCTTGCACCAATGAGCGCCGTCGAGGGCTTCGAGCAATTGCGACGGCAGTAGCAGAACACCCCCTTGCACATCCCCTTCGGGAGGGAGCGACAAGGCGAAATCCGGGGCCTTGAGGGTTTCGAACAAATCCAGACACACATGCCCGTGACCGAGCTGATGACTGGTCAACGCGGCGGCGAGCAGCACCAGTGGATCAGCCTCGGGCGACAACTCATGAAGGAACGCGACAAACGCCTTGTCCAGTGAACGCAGCCAGCCCCGTTCGACCCAGCGGGTCAGCAACAGCAGCAGATCGTCGGCGCGGGTCAGCGGTGACAAGGTCGACAGACTGTCGTCGGCCAACGGTGTCGGCAGCAGATCGGCGAAGGTACGGTTCATAACAGGACTCCCTGTTCCCATGCGGGCTCGGCTTTGGGTGCAGGCTTGCCCTGGAACAAGCGGTCCAGGCTTTCGATGAGTTCTCGTGGCGGACGGGCAAAATACACGCCGCGACTGTCCGACCGTGTGCCGCGCAGAAATAGATACAGCGCGCCCCCCACATGCCGGTCGTAATCGTAGTCAGGCAGCCGCGCCTTGAGTTGGCGGTGCAGTGCCAAAAGATACAGCACGTATTGCAGGTCATAGCGGCTGTCGAGAATCGAGCGTTCCATGGCCTGCTCGGTATAAGCCATGTCGTCAGCACCCAACCAGTTGGATTTGTAGTCGGCCACGTAGTAGCGGCCATCGTGTTCAAAGGTCAGGTCGATGAATCCCTTGAACATCCCGTTGAGCTGCACCGGCTCGGCCGCCACCCGCGCCACGCCACCATGGGTGTGCTGGCGCACCAGCTCATCGAGTTTGAGCACGTCGACCTGATGGCTGGCGAACCAGAACTCCATCTCGACCCGGTACTGTGTCAATTGCTCCAGTACCACTGGTGATCGCCCGGTACCTGCCGGCAACGGTGTCTTCAGCAGATGCTCCAGCCAATCACTCAATGTGGTGATCCAGCCTTTCCAGCCACGCAGGTTGCAGCGCCGGGCAATCGCGTCCTCCAGCGCATCGCGCGGAACGGCGAAACCTTCGTCACCCGCCCATTCCAGCAAACCGTGGAGGAATGTCCCTGGATTGGGCCCGCGCGGGAAGCGATGTATATCGGCGCCACCGGCGATGATTTCTCTCGGTGCCTCGGGATCAAGGCGCTCATCATCAAACAGTTTTTGCGCTTGCGGACTGTCCGGCGCTTCATCACTGCCGACACTCAATACATCACTGATGCGCAAGGCACTGTAGGAAGCAATCCACCAGTTTTCACTGGCCTTGCGCTTGGGCAACAGCGTCGCGCTGAGCGTCGCTGCAGTGCGCGGTGGCTGATAATGCTCGTCCGTGGGTTGAGGCATGTCAGCGATGGCGATGGCCGGGCAATCCTGTTGCAGGTCCTGCAGCCAGTGATTCAATCCGGTGGACTCGCCCAGCATCTCGCCACCACCCAGCAGGTATCCAAGGGCAGAAAGATGCAGCACTGAACTGTTGTTATTACCGCGCTTGAGATCGGTCACGCCCAGCCAGCAGGCATGCTGCGCGCGGGTCAATGCCACGTAGAGCAGACGCAGGTCTTCGGCGAGACGCTCATCATCGGCCAAGGCAATCAACTCAGCAGTCGGTTTCAGGCTTACCTGCGCCTTGCCCGACGCGTCGTGGTAATTGAGTGGCAAGCGGCTACCGTCCACTGGTTTTGCCGAGCAGATGAACGGCAGGAACACCAGGGGATACTCAAGGCCTTTCGACTTGTGGATGGTCACGACCTTGACCAGTTGTTCGTCGCTTTCCAGACGCAGAATCTGCTCTTCCCCCGCCTGACCGGACAATGCCAGGTGTTCGGCCAGATGCCGGATCAACGCCTGCTCGCCGTCGAGCTCAGCAGCAGCCTGCTGCAGCAATTCCGACAAGTGCAGCAGGTTGGTCAGCACGCGTTCGCCGTCGCTGCGTGCCATGAGGATCTGCGGCAACTGGAAGTCGTGCAGCAGGCGACGCAGCATCGGCAGCACACCTTGCTTGCGCCACAATTCGCGATAACCGCGGAACTGCATGACGCGGGTTTCCCAGACCAACTCGTCCTGGTTCAGGCGTTCCAGCTCGACCAGTGGCAGGTTGAGAGTGATGCAGGCCAGCGCGGCTTTCAGCGAGCGCTCGACGTCCGGCTCCGCGCAGGCCTTGAGCCACGACAGCAAGTCATGGGCTTCCTGGGCGGCGAAAACCGAATCCTTGTCCGAAAGGTAGACGCTGCGCACGCCTCGCGCAGCCAGCTCGCCACGAACGGCCTGCGCCTCCTTGCCATCGCGAACCAGAATCGCAATGTCCGAAGGACGCAGGCCTCTGAATTCCTTGCCACTCTGCACAAATCCAGCGCTGCCGGCTTGCCCGCCATTGAGCAACGCGGTGATTTGACTGGCACAGGCCGCCGCCAGTTGCTGGCGATAGACGGCACCCGGCAGCGGCTGGTCGGTAGGCAGGTGCCAGACGTTCAGCGCCGCAACGTCCTGTCCGGCAATCTGTAGCCATTCTTTGCGACCCTGAGACTCGACGGGTTGAAACGGTACCGGGTTCTTGCCGGTTTTCTGCCGAAACAGAAACGCGCCGCGCCCCAGCTCTCGGGACTCGGCGCGTTCAAACACATGGTTGACCGCTTTCACCATGCCGTGGCTGGAGCGGAAGTTGGTACCCAGCGTATGCAGTCGGCCGGCTGTAGCCTCACGTGCACGCAGATAAGTGTAGATATCGGCGCCACGGAACGCGTAGATCGCCTGTTTGGGATCGCCGATCAGAAACAGACCAGTGTCCGGGCTGTTGTCTTCGATGCGATAGATACGTTCGAAGATCCGGTACTGCACCGGATCGGTGTCCTGAAACTCGTCGATCAGCGCGACCGGAAACTGCTCGCGGATCAGTGTGGCAAGCCGCTCCGCGCCATCAGACTGCAGTGCCGCGTCAAGACGCAGCAACATGTCATCGAACCCCATCTCGGCACGACGACGTTTCTCCTCTTCAAAACGCGCGCCTACCCATTTGGCCGCGTGTTGCAGGACTGCTGCATCAGGGCTCGGCAATGCATCGAGACTCGACTTGAGACCGGCCATTGCATCGAGTCCCGGATGGTTCGGCGCCTGGCCTTTCCAGGCTTCGGCCATGCCGTCGGGCGTCAGCCGGGTGAAGCCGGTGCCGATGTCCAATTGCTCCAGCGACTCGTCTTCAGCCCAGGCCTTGAGCTTTTCAAACCAGGGTTCAAAGTAACGGGCCTGCATCTTGCGACCGTCGACAGCTTTGTTCGTAACGCCTTCATGACAAATGGCGAGCAGCTCATCGGCCCATTGGCGCCAGGGCATCTTCAGTTCAAGCAAGGCAGCACGACGCTCCTGCAGACACTCGTCGATCAGCTCTGCCGGGGGCTTGCCTTCGTCGCTGTCGCGCTCGCTGGCAAACAGGCCACGCACTCGAGGCAGCAGCGCCGCGGGTCCGCCCCAGTTGTTGCGCACCCAATTGAGGACATCGCCCTGCATCGGGTAGCAGAACAGACGCCAGTAGTCGCGCAGCACCTCGCCAAGCAAATCGCTGTGATCGGTCTCGAGGGATTGAGTAAACAGGCTGCCGCTATCAAAGGCGTGTTCACGCAACATGCGCTGACACCAACTGTGAATGGTCGAAACGGCGGCCTCGTCCATCCATTGCGCGGCGATATCCAGCCGATTGGCGCAACCGGACCATTGTTGCGGCGCATATTGCTCGCGCAGATCAGCAATCAGGGCATCAGGCGCCGGTATCTCATCACGGAAAAATCGGGCAGCCTCGGCCAATCGAGTACGAATCCGCTCGCGCAGCTCCTTGGTTGCCGCATCGGTAAAGGTCACCACGAGGATTTGCGGAGGCAACAACTCACGACCGAAGCCATTCAGGTCGCCGCCATGGCCGAGGATCAGCCGCAGATACAGAGCGGAAATGGTGAAGGTTTTACCGGTACCGGCACTGGCTTCGATCAATTGGCTGCCGTGCAGCGGGAAAGCCAGTGCCAGCGGGATCTTCGAACTCATGAGCGCCCCCCTTCGCTTGCGAGTGAGCGCCAGGGTGCTTCGAATAGAGGGCGATACAAGGCGTCGCACCACCCTGAAAATGTCTCATCGCTGAGTAGCGAATCAAAGTCGGCGAATTGCCTGGACAGCGCCGGGCTCTCACGACGCTCGCCTTCGCTGGTCTGGCCATCACCTTCATAGGCTTTGCGAGCTGCGGCTTGCGCCTTGAGCGGATCGGACTGGGACAACCAGGCAAATGCGGTTTTTACTGCGATCGGCAACGGCTGACGCATTCCGGCCTGCCAGGCAAGCAGCAGATCACCGAGGAAACTCAGCGCCCGATCCTGCTCCATGGGCTCGAGCAACAGCGTGTCATCACTGGCTACCAATGCAGTGGTCATCGATAGTCCGCTGGCACAGGCGACAAGATGATTGACCCACGGTTTGGTCAAACGGTGCCATTTTCGACTCTTGATCGAGCCAATGCTATTGGGAATGGTCGTGACTGATAGCAGTCCTCCATCGGCACGCTGATGCAAGCTGGCGAGCCAACCTTCCAGGCGCAGTCCCTGCAATTGGAGACTGATCGGAACCGCGCTGGTCAGTGGTGTTGGCCATAACGTGAGCAACTGCTGAAAGCGCTGAAGCAAATCCGGCAGCGGTTCGATCAACTCACGCTGCAGGCACTCACCGAAACCGGCCATGGGCAGCAGACCACTGTTTTGCAGGCGACGGGCGTGCGCCTCTAGCGCCTGATCGACATTGTCCGGTTGCCGGAGTGCCGCGTCGAGCAGGCTGTCGCTGAGGGTGTAACGCTGCAATGCATCAAGTACGAAAGGCTCCTCGTCCGCCAGTGGTGCTTCAGCGGCCTCGAAATACACCTTGAGCCGCTGGGTGAAAAAGTGGCGAACCGGGTTGCGCAGGAAGTCCTGTAGCAGGACCAGAGTGAGAGGTTCTTCCTGGACATAGGGATCGAGCAACTGTTCCGCATTTTGGCTCTGAGCGGGTTGATGCAAGACCTGCCATTCTCTGGCATAGCTGAATAGTTGATTGCCCTCATGGAAGTAACGCGCGCTGAACGGTTGCAACGGGTGCTCCTCGGTTAACGCGTCCAGCAGATTTCTGCTCTCGTCGGCCAATCGCCAGCCACCGGCGAGATGGTCTCGCAATTGCCCAATCAGCACCGACGCCGGGCGCTCGCTGTTGTCGCGAATACTGCGGCCGACCCAACTGATATAGAGCTGATTGCGCGCAGACAGCAACGCTTCCAGCAATAGATAACGGTCGTCCTCCCGTCGGGAACGATCTCCCGGACGGTAATCGCTGCCCATCAGGTCGAAATCCAGGGGCGGCTGCGCGCGTGGATAGTCACCATCATTCATTCCCAGCAAACAGACGAGTTTGAAAGGAATCGCACGCATCGGCATCAAAGTGCAGAAATTCACGGCACCGGCGAGAAAGCGCTGGGACAGGCGGCCCTGATCCAGACCGGCAAGCCAGGCCTCACGCACCACTGTCAGCGGCAGTTCATCTGTCAGGCCTACCGATTCGCAGGTTTCCAGCCATGTCTCGCGAAGCTCCTCCAACTGGGTCAGCAAGAAGTCGTCATGTTCATTACAGGCCTTGAAGAACAATTGCATCAGCGCCTGGAGACGTAGGCCCCACTCATGGGGTTGTGCCGGTTGCGTGAGTTCCTGATGCGCCAGTTCCAGCGCATCGAGCAACGCGACCAGAGGCCCGATCAGCGCGGCATCCAACCCACCGATTTCATCATAGGGCTCGATGCCCGCACAGGCATTGGAGCTGCCGACAGCGTAACCGAGCAGCATCCGGCGCAAGCCAAAATGCCAGCTGTTTTGTTCGAGCTCACCTGGCAGTCCAAGGCCTGCCCGTTGCTCGGCATTCATGCCCCAGCGCACACCTGCGCCTTCTATCCAGCGATGCAGAGTCGGCAAATCACGTTCCTCAACAGCGAATCGGGCACGCAATGCGGGAACGTCGAGCAAATCGAGGATTTCACTGACCGGAAAACGACTGTCCGGCAACTTGAGCAGGTGCTCGACGGCAATCAGCAAGGGATCGCGGCCGCGCTGCCCCTGATCGGCCAGAGTAAACGGGATGAAGCGCGGATCGTGTCGCTCGAGCTGGCCAAACACCGCGCGGATGTGCGGGGCATAGCTGTCGATGTCCGGCACCATGACGATCACATCGCGGGGACGCAGTTGAGGGTTGGCGCTGAAGCGGGCCAACAACTGATCATGAAGAATCTCGACCTCACGCTGCGCGCTGTGGGCGATGTGAAAGCGGATCGACTCATCCTGCATCAGATCGACAGCGGGCCAATGCTCGCGCGTTTCATCAAGTGGTCGCAACTCCAGGATGTCGTCCTGGAGCTGATTGAGCAGGTTCTGCGGCTGCGTTTCGCTGAACAGGTCGATGCGCCCGTCACGAAATGCCGCGCGATAACTGTTTGGATCATCGTAGCTGTCGAGCAGGCTGATGTAGTCGCGACCTTGTTTGCCCCACGCGGCGAGCAGCGGGTGGGCATGTTGATGCAAGGTGTCAGGATCAAGTACGAACGGCATGCCGGTCTTGCGGCTCTGGCGCTTGTATTGGTGGCGCAGCAGATCTTTGTCGGCGACGATATCGGCCCAGTGGTGACGGCAGGGGTTGTGCACACAAAGCAGAACCTGGCTGAAACGTGCGAGTCCGGCCAGAGCCTCAAGCACTTGAGCCGGCAGAGAAGAAATACCAAAAACGATCACACGCGAGGGCAGGCCTGCGGGGGCGACTTCGAGGGTGTTTATTCTCTCGATAAACCGCTGATGGACACCCGCACGACTCTGGGCCATGCCTTGTTCGCCAACATCCTGCAATAGCGCACGCCACAGTTCGGCCTGCCAGCAACTGGTCGGCGGCAGGGGTTTGATTTCGCCCCTGACATTACGTAATTGGTGGAAACCTTGCGCCCAGTCTTCAAGCCAATCCGCGCGATACACCTGATATTGGTCGAAAAGATCCGCCAGGCGTTCAGACAATTGATAGCGCTTGCGCAAGTCGGTGTCGTGGGTGAGGAAGCGCTGGAGCGGCTCGAAATGCGGACGGTCGATCAACTGGGGTAACAGACGCATCAATCGCCAGGTCAAGGGTGCCTTGTCGAGCAGGGATTTGGCAGGGATTTCATCTCGGCCCAGGACCATGCGGTAGAGCTGCCACATAAAGCTGCCGGGTAATTGCACGTCGATGGCTGCAGCAATTCCGCAACCACCGAGATCATCGTCCTGGGGATCCTCAGCCAATGCCAACTTGAGCCATTGGGCAATACCGTTGCTCTGCACGAGAGCGATTTCATTCTCCAAGGGCGCCAATGGATAGCGCCGCATAATGCTGACCACCAGGCTGCGCAGCTCGTCCAGGCTATTGCTCTGGACCACCATGAATGCAGCATTGAGGGACGAGGCGTCCGGCATAAAAGCTTCCTTGGAAAAGTACAAAAGCCAGGGCAGAACCTTAGCACTGTCGGCGGGCTGTGACAGCCGGAAGGGGCACCTGCATGTCGTAGGAACTTTCCTGCGGGCAAAACAAAACCCCAACTGCTTTCGCAATTGGGGTTTCGGAATTTAATCTTGACGATGACCTACTCTCACATGGGGAAACCC